>JASFUR010000380.1:0-3786 GCA_050050215.1 Gemmatimonadota bacterium | reverse complement strand
GTCGGCGCTTCGAGATGGTGAGTCGATGGGACGGCGTCCCCCTGCTCTACGTACGCCCGCGGCTCGAGGGCTACGGCACCTTCGACTTCGACCACGTCGGGTACTTCCTGGAGGAAGGATACCGGGCCATGAAGGAGGCGTTGGAGTCGGCGTGAGGAGCCCGGGGGTGCGCCTCCTGCTGCTGGGCATGCTCGTGGGGAGCGTGGCGTGCTTCGACTCCGGCGCGCCGCCCCACCCGGGCAGCCTCACCGCCACGGTCCAGTCGCCGAACGGCGATGAGGGGGCCGCCGTGGTTCGCCTCCTGGGAGACGGCGTGCTCGGCGTGCACGGCGCCGGAGCCACGGAGGCGTACTCCGCCACGTCCGCCGACGGCGCGCGGGTCGTCCTGATCAGCATGCCGGGCGGCGCCCTGACGTTCGACGTGGAGGTGGTCGACACCGGGCGCCCACCGTCGGTTCTGTTCCAGCAGGTAGCGGGACCCGACGACGAGCTCCGTGACGACATCTCCGGCTACCGGGTCCTGTGGTCGCGGTGAGAGGGACACCCATGCGGGCCCCCTCGTCGGCCGTCGTGGCTTCGGTCCTCGCGGCGCTCATGCTCGGCGCGCCGGTCGCCGGTCAGGACGTAGCGGCCGTCTCCGAGGCGACGGGGATCCCGCTTCCGCCGGCCTACTTCGAGACGCTGCGGGCCGACTCCACGGCATTCACCTTCTCCAGGGCGCTCTTCGCCCGCACGGGACCCGGCCGGGTCGGAGCCGTCGGCGGCACGGTGAGGATTCCCGTCGTGCTGGCGCGATTCAGCGACTCCGGGGACCCGTACGTCACGCGGGACATGGTGCAGGAGGCGCTGTTCGACGGACCGTCCGAGCACGGTACCCTCACGGAGGCCTACCTGGAGATGTCCCGCGGGGCCCTGACCGTCACCGGAGACGTCTTCGAATGGGTGCGCACCGGTGTCTCGCTCGCAAATGCGGTCGGCACCAGCGACGGCCTCGGGGGCGACGCGATGGCCGGTGTGTACTTCGCCGAAGCGCTCGACTCCCTGGACGACACCGTGGATTTCGCCGTCTACGACAACGACGGACCCGACGGCATCCCGGACAGCGGAGACGACGACGGCTTCGTCGATGTCGTCACCTTCGAGTACCTCGAGGTGGCGGCGTCGTGCGGGGGTCCGTCCATCTGGCCGCATCGCTGGCGGATGTCGGCGTGGAACGGCACGGCCTACGTGACCGACGACGTCGGCGTGGGCGGGCAGCCGATCCGAATCGAGGACTACATCACGCAGGGCGTCACGGACTGCGACGGGCGGGGTGTGCAGAACGCCGCGACGATCGCGCACGAGTTCGGCCACGCGCTCGGGCTGCCGGACTACTACCACTGGGTCGACCGGGAGGCCGGGCCGCAGGGCCGGCGCTGGGTGCTCGGGTGCTGGTCCCTGATGGCGGCCGGCTCGTGGGGCTGCGGTCCGGTCGAAGACCGCCCGCCGCTCTTCGGACCGACGCATCTGACCGCTCACTCCAAGGAGACCCTGGGTTGGGCCGAGTATGTCGAGCCCGGCGAGGCCTGGAACGAGGAGGTCGTCCTCGATCCCATCGAGACGTCGGGCGTCGCGCTACGCGTGCCCCTGAATCCGGAGCGGGACGAGTTCCTGATCGCGGAGTACCGGGCGCAATCCGGATTCGACGCCTCGCTGCCGGCCGAGGGGGTGCTCTTCTATCGAGAGGTCGACCGGGGTAGCACGGTGGCCAATCCCGTCAGCGGCATCCCCTACTACCTGCAGCTGCTGGAGCAGGACGGCGACGGCGCCTTGTTGAAGACCTCCGCGGAGGGGGGGGACCGGGGGGAGGCCGGAGACGCGTGGGGCGTCGGCGCTGTCGGGAAGCTCCACGCGGAGACGGCCACCCCGCTGCTGCACGCCGACGGATCGGCCACGTCGGTCACCGTGCACGAGGTGGTCGTCGAGGACGGAAGGGCGCGGATCGTCCTGTCGACGTCGCCCACGCCGAGGCTGATCGTGCCGGAGGGCTCGGTGAGCGCGGGCGACGTCATCTCCTACCTCCAGGGAGTTCGCATTGCCGGCGGCACGATGCCGTACACGCTGACGGGATCCGCCCCGGCAGGTGTGGAGGTCTCCTCGTCCGGCGAGGAGCTGGTCGTCAACGGCACACCGAACCAGGAGGGCGCGGTCGACCTCTTCCTCTGGGTCACGGACGTGCACGGCGTCGTATCGGAGCCGCTGGCCATCAGCTCGGATCGGCGGGTGGCCTGGGACGTCGGTGCCGAGGACCTCCTGCGACCCTTCCTCGAAGAGGCCGGCGAGACACCTTCGAGCGAGGAGCTTCTGTACCTCGACGACCGAGGCAATCGGAACGGGGAGTACGACGTGGGGGACCTGAGGAGGTGGCTCCGCCAGCCGACGCCTTGACGTGACTGTGGGCGCGAGCGCGATCGGTGGTCTCGGGGCACGGGGCCCCGACCTCGTCGTACGGTGTCCTCTGAGAGGACATCGTGTCTCCGCTCCGAGACACCCATCCGCGTGCCTCAACCACGGCGATCGCCGCAACTCCAGGTCTGACTGACCACTACGTGTTAGCCGCGCTCGAGGAATGCATCCTGCAGTGTTCGGGCCCCGGCGTCGGCGACCGGTTGTGCAGGGTAGCCGGCGCTGGATGGGGGTACGACGTGTCGGGATCTCCGGTGTGAAACCGGGGAGAGAGGGGCTCCGTACGTCGGTAGCAGCTTAGACCAGGCCTGGTGAAGCAGCGGTAGCGCGTCAAAGGCGCCGGCGCCGACTCGATCGAGCGGGGTGCGGATCGCTGACCCCGAACGAGCGTGTTGTCGCTTACTGCAGTGTTGACCGGATTGAAGGAATCGTTGACGGCTCCTTCTCAGAATATCGTGAGCGTAGCCCACGACCGGCCTGGCCGGTCCGCGGGTCCATTACCGCGGCCTCTGGCATTCGCGTACCTGAATCGGCAGCACCGGCATGGTTCGTGGCCGCACCATGCCTCCGATCCTCCACAAGGAGCACAGCCGATGCCTCGTGCCTCACGCTCGCCCTCTGGTTGCCGCACGGCGGAGAGTCGGGTCCTCGCGCGGCCAGATCGCCGCGCTCGTACGGCTGCGCTCCAAGGTCCCGGACATGCGCATCAACCGCGTCATGGTGTTGTGAATCGCACTGGGCCGACAATGAACCGTCCGGCTTGGGTCTGTGCGGCCGTCGACGATTGTCCAGTCATGAATCCGCAGGATGCCCCTACGTACTTGCGCCTAACCTCCCGCTCCAGTACGCATGCGCAGATGCGCCAATATGTCGCCTCGAATTTCGGTTATCCGCTCGTCCGCCCGGGTATATGCCCGACGGCGAGGCTGGAGACAATAGTCATGACCCCCAGCCCCCATGTCCCGTGAGCGACCCTGGCCTGCGGGTGCTGCTGATCGACCACGAGCCAGCCGACCACAGCCGGATGGCAGCGCTCCTCGAGCGGCGGGACGAGGCGCATCTGGTGGGCGTGGCCGAGAGGCGAGAGGACGCCGTGGACAAGATCCACTCCCTGACGCCGCACATCGTGTTCCTCGGATTGGAGCTTGATGAGGGAACTGGACTGGACGTCATCGACACGGTCGGATTGGAGGTGATGCCCACAACGGTGTTCGTAAGTGCGCACGACGAGTACGCGATCGAGGCGTTCCGGTTCGAGCCGGCCGACTACTTGCTCAAGCCCTTTACGGACGAGCGCTTCATCGAGGCGCTGTGCCGGGCGGGTCGCCGAGTCAGGGTGCG
>JASFUR010000379.1:0-3789 GCA_050050215.1 Gemmatimonadota bacterium | reverse complement strand
TGGCTCGGAAGCGGGCTCGTGGTCCTGATGCTGTTGGGAAGCGCCCTCGGATGGAGTGACTGGTCCGGATTCATCGCCGCCGCCATGGGCGTTGGCGCGGACGGTCCGGGCTCGTCGGGGCTCGTCTCCGACCTCGCGCCCTTCATCGCGCTCGCCGTCCTGGCGCTGCTCGGCTGGGGCCTGTTCGAGAGCTGGAAGCGTCTCGGGCGTGCGCCGGTCGGCGCGGTCGGATCACCCAGGATGTCCCCGGGACCCACGCGGTAGCCGGCGCCACGGCGGCACAGTGCGCCACGCCGGGCATCGCCGCTCCCCGGGGCGGGGCGAGGTCTCGCCGAACCGCCCGTCCGCGCGTAAGATGGGACAGGGAGGAACGTCCGCCATGCGGCGCGTCGGATCCGCAGGAGCCAACATCACCCAGGAGGTCGCAATGGCCCGCACCGTATCGCCGACCAGCCTCGCCGTGGCCGTGCTCGCATTCTCCGTGCCGGCGAGTGCCCAGGCGCAGGCGGCGGACCATCAACACGCCGACGGAGCGGCTCCACACGATCACGCGAACCCGATCGTGAGTTGTACGGACCTGGCGACTCCACCCTGGACGGGGCTCCCCGAGGCGGACCGCCAACGGATTGCCTCGCTGCAGGAGGGCCTCGCCGACCTCTCGACGCCGGAAGCGGCGTTGGCGGCTGGATTCTCCCCTCTGGCTGGGGAGGTGCCCGGAATGGGTGTGCACTACATAAGCGACGAGCGCACCGGCAACGGTGTGCGGGCCGACGAGCCGGATCACCTGCTGTTCTCGAAGGTCGATGGCGAGGAGCGGCTGGTGGGTGCCGCCTACGCCTTCATCGACGTCCCGGACGCCGAGCTGCCCAACCCCTTCGAGACGCAGCTCGCCCATTGGCACGACCATCCCGAGATCGCGCCGCCGGGTCAGACGCTTCATATGCTGCACGTCTGGTTCGTGCCTTCGTCGAACGGGCCGTTCGCGGGCCTCAACTTCTGGCTGCCGTTCGAGACGCGAGGCATCACGCCGCCGAGCGCCTGCTGGATGGCCGACGCCGAGATCGGGGAGATCATCCAGAACGTCTCGTTCGGCCTCATTCCCCCGGGCATCGAGCTCGACCGGATGCTCGCCCGAGGCCGGGAGCCGGCCGCCATACCGGCCGAGCCTTCGGCCGAGCGCCGGGCGATCATGGCGGACCTGGACGCGGCGGCCCGCGACTCGAACCTGAACGCCTGGCTCGACGCCGCGGATCGCTTCCTCGCCGACCTCACCCCGGCTGAGCGCGCGCGGAGCCAGATGTTTCTCAGGTTCCTGACGCACGCCCAGATGTCGACCCAGGAGCGGGAGGCCGGGCAGGCCAACTAGCCGACAAGTGGGGGGCGTGTTCTCGCCCCCCACCTTGCCGACCCACCGAACCTCCGGCATGCTGACGACCGAGATCGACCATCCCACCCCGGAGGAGCCCGTGATCGAGCGCCATACCCTGATCCTTGCCGGCTGCGCTGCCGCGCTGCTGTGTGCGAGCCCCGCAGCGGGGCAGACTCCCGACCCACATGTGATCGAGTCGCCGACCTACACGTTCATCCCACTCGAGATCGACGTGGACCGGCCGGCCGAAGAGGTCTGGGCCCGGGTCGGGAAGTTCTGCGACATCGGAGAGTGGTTTCAGATCCCGTGTACGATCACCTCCGGCAACGGCACGGACCTCGGCTCGGTGCGGAGCGTGGCCAACGAGGTCATGGTCGGGAAGACCGAGCTCTCGTACACGTACACGCAGACGCCGCGGGCGGACCGCCCCTACGATCTCTATCACGGCACGCTGGAGGCCAGGCCGGTCACCGCCACGACGTCGAAGCTGGTCTACACGCTGATGTACGACAACTCGATGCTGCCGGACGACGCGGCCCGAGCGGCGGATCGCGAGCGCAGGGTGACCACCTTCACGAGGGCGCTCGAGAACATGAAGACCCTCGCGGAGGGTGGGACGCTGCCTCCTCGACAGGGACGGTAGGCGCCGGAGCGCTTCGGATGTTCTACATGCGTTGCTTCCGCCCGGGCGCCGTCGCCGGTGCGGCCGCTGTGGCGCTGGCTTCGTGCACTGCACCGAGCCAGCCGGTCGATCTGGTCGTCCGGGACGTCACGGTGATCGACGCCCGGAACGGCGTGCGCGAGGCGCAGACCGTGGCGGTGGACGGCGGGCGGATCGTGTCGGTGGGGGACGCTGCCGAGATGGAGTCCTTCGAGGGGACCGAGACGGTCGACGGGGCGGGACGGTACCTGATTCCCGGGCTCTGGGATTTCCACGTCCACTTCACGTACGACGCGCGTCTCACCGACGCGATGCCGAGGCTCTTCCTGCACCACGGGATCACGAGTGTCCGGGACACCGGCGGGCCGCTCGAGCGCGTGCTCCCCGTCGTCGAGCGACTTCGCGCGGAGGGCGCCGTGGGGCCGCGGGTCTTCTTCGCCGGTCCGCTGCTCGACGGACGGGACGTGGTCTACGACGGGGACAACCGGCCGTTGCTGGGCATCGCGAACCCGGATCCCGCGACGGCCCGCGCCAACGTGGCGCGGCTCGACTCGGCCGGCGTCGATTTCCTCAAGATCTACGAGATGGTCTCGCCCGAGGTCTTCCGGACGCTCGTCGAGGAGGCGCACGCCAGGGGCTTGCCGCTCGACGGGCACGTGCCGCTGTCGATGCCGGCCCGCGTTGTCGCACCCGAGATGCAGTCGCTCGAGCACCTGCGGAATCTCGAGATGGACTGCGCAGCGGGGAGGGACTCGTTACTCGCCGAGCGCCGCAGGCTGCTCGAGAACCCCGAGGGCGTCGAGGGCGCGACCCTACGCTCGCGTGTCCACGGGCTCCAGCGTCTGGCGGCGATCGCCGACTACGACGAAGAGGAGTGCGCCGATCTGATCGGGGCGCTCGGGTCCACCATCCAGGTGCCCACGCTGCGGCTCAATTCGCAGAGCCTGAGCTCGCCCTTCGATCGGCCGGACTGGGAGGAGGTCCTCGGCAAGCTGCCGCCGGACGTGCGCGCCGACTGGGGCGCCGCCGCTGAGGAAAGCCGGCGTTCGACGGAGGAGCCGGACACGACATTTGCCGCTTGGAGCCTCTTCCTGGTCGGTTTGTTGGACGAGGCGGGTGTCCCCATAGGCGCGGGCACCGACACGCCGATCGGATCCGCCGCCCCGGGCTACAGCCTGCACAGCGAGCTCGAGATGCTGGTCCGGGCGGGGCTCAAGCCGATGGAGGCGCTCGAGGCCGCCACGGTGCGCCCGGCGGAGTTCTTCGGGCGGGAGGACGAGATGGGCACGATCGAGCCGGGGCGCCTGGCCGATCTGGTTCTGCTCTCCGCCGACCCGCTGGACGACATTCGCAACACGCGTGCAATCGAGGGCGTGGTCTCCAAGGGCGTGTGGTGGGATCGGGAGGAGCTGGACGAGCTGGTACCCTGACGGGCCGCGTCGGGCCCCGTCGCCTCGCCTGTTCACCGCCTCCCCGACCAGACGATCCCTCCCACCGCGACCAGCATGAGCAAGCCCAACACGCCATAGCCGACGATCGTCGACACGATCGTCGCGGGAGGTCGCCGGTATGCCCCGAAGGTCCCGTCGAACCTCGTGCCGTAGGTGACCGAGCCCCACATCGAGTCGGCGGCCACCGTGCCCTCGTACGCGATGTCGCCGATGTTGTCGGTGGAGAATGAGAAGGCGACGCGGTCGCCGTCGGCCGTTCCCGTCAGGGGTATCGCCGTTCCGTACGATCCGGTGTAGGTCCCACGGAC
>JASFUR010000378.1:0-3797 GCA_050050215.1 Gemmatimonadota bacterium | reverse complement strand
TGTGGGTCTCGGCTGTCCAGGTCCTCATGCTCACGCACGCCTGGGACTACGCGGGAGACCTCCTGACCGGTCGGCAGGCCAAGCGACTCCTCCCGTTGATCGGCGTCGGCGCCTCGCTCGGCGCGATCGTGGGGGGAAGCGCGGTCGCCCCGGCGGCTTTGTGGCTCGGAACGGACAACCTCCTGTGGATCTCGATCGCCCTGATCCTGGTCGCGCTCCCGATGCTCTGGGGCATACCCGAGCCAGCCCGTGAGACCGAGGAGAGCTCCCAGGACGCCAGCAGCGCCATGGTCTTCCTCCAGCGCGCGAGCCGCGGACTGCGCTCCGTCGGAACGAACAAGCTGCTCCGGCTGCTCGCCCTGGGGCTCATCGCCCTGACGCTGACCGGGACGCTCATCGACCTGCAGCTCAAGTTCCTCCTGCAGGAGACGTATCCGCGCGACCGGATCACCGCGATCTACGGACTCCTCTCGGCGGGGGTGGGCACGGGGACCCTCATTCTTCAGCTATGGGCGTCCCGCGTGCTCTTCCCACGGTTCGGCGTCTCGTTTGCGGCCGTCCTCCACGGAACCGTGCTGGCGATCGCCGCCGCGGGCACGGCGGTCGTGGGAGGTCTCTACATGCTGGTGGCGGCCCAGGCGCTGGACGACATCCTCCAGTTCAGCCTCCAGAAGCCGGTCGAGCAGGTGTCGCTTCTGCCCTTCCCCAACCGGGTGAAGAGCGTCGCGCTCGCCACGCTGGGTGGAGTGCTGCGCCCGCTCTCCAAGGCGTCGGCCGGCGGCATCGCTCTGGTCCTCTCCACGCGGCCGCAGCTCCTACCGTACGCGACCGTGACAGCCGCCGTGACCGCGGCCATCACCTACTCGCGACATAGGCGCCGTTATATCACCGCGCTCGACAGCGCCCTCTCCCGACACGCTGTCGACCTCTCGGATCTCGAGCACGTTCCGCTGGTTACGGACCGCGGTGCTCTCGCGAGCATCGACAAGGCGCTGCGGGACGACGACCCGACCATCGTCGTGTTCGCGACCGCGCTGCTCCAGCAGCTCCCCGAGGAGGACGCCGTCCCGCGGGTCCGCAGCCTCCTCAGCCATCCCAGTACCGAGGTGAGGGCCGAGGCCGCGCGGGTCTTCCGCCGGTTGGAGGCGCTTCCGGACTTCTCCGCCGGCCTCGCGATCGCCGGGCAGCTGTCGAAGGAGAAGTCCCCGTTCGTCATGGCCGAGCTGCTGGAGACGATCGGCGCGCTCGGCGGCGTCGATCCCGAGATGGTCCTCGATTTCCTTACGAACGAAGACCCGGAGGTGCGCCGGGCCGCCCTGGTCGCCCTGGGTCGACTCGGCTGGCCGGAGACGGAGGAGCGCCTCCGCGTGCTGCTGGCGTCCGACGACTCGGAGGATCGTGCCGTCGCGGCGGGGGCTGTCGGTGAGCTCGGCCTGACGGAGCTCATCGATGCGCTCGCCCCCGTGCTCTCGGACGTGTATGCGCGTTCGGCCGCGCTGGAGTCGCTGTCGGCACTCGGAGCGCCGGCCGTGCCGGTCATGGCCGAGCTGCTCGAGCGACGCGAGCTGCCCCTCCCCTTGAGACGCAGCGTCGTGACCGCGCTGGAGCAGGTGCCCGGCGCCCAGGCCCGGAACGCCCTGGTCGAGCTCCTGGAGGAGCCGGTCCTCGGCCCCGCGGCGCTCACGTCGCTGAGCCGGATGCGCCAGTCCGGAATCGCCGACCCCGTCGAAGCACGCAAGCTGCGCCCCGTGCTCCACACCGAGATCCAGCGCGGCCTGAGGTACACGGCCGCTTCGAGCTCCATCCGGAGGACCGCGGACGGTCCCACGCCATCGTTCATCGCCAACGAGCTGCAGGGACTCCACGATCGTTCGGTGGATCGCGTGCTCAGGCTCCTGGGCCTTTCGCACGATCTGCAGCGCATCGCCGCGATCGGGACCGCGTTGAGGAGCGACAACGCCGGACACCGTAGCAACGCGCTCGAGCTCCTGGAAGGCACTATCTCCAGGCCGACGGCCATCACGGTCATGCCATTCCTGGAAGCCGTGGCCGAGGGGCTACCGGCCGGCCGTGTCACCGAGATTCTGGACCACGCGCGCGAGGTGCGTGAGAAACCCGCCGAGTCGCTGGCAGAGGACTCCGACTGGTGGCCCCGCGCACTGGCGCTGCACCTGCTTGGACGTGACGACGAGATCGGCACGCCCGGCCAATCCAAAGACGAAGCACCGGAGGCAGATCAGATGATCCCGCTCATCGAGAAAGTCATGATCCTGAAGGGGTCGGAGTTCTTCAGGAACTTCCCCGGCTCCGACCTGGCCGGCATCGCCGCCCTGGCGGACGTCGTCTACGCCGATCCCGGCGAGGTCATCTTCCAGGAGGGCGACGAAGGGAACGCCTTCTTCGTCGTCGTCCAGGGCGCCATCAGGATCTCGCGCGGACAGCACGACCTCGCGACGCTCGGGCCCCGGGAGGGCTTCGGCGAGATGGCGATCCTCGACCGCGAGACCCGCTCCGCCACCGCGACGGCCAAGGAGGCGACGACGCTGATACGCCTCGACCGGGACTCCTTCGACAAGGCGGTCGAAGCCAACCCGGTGGTGGCGCGTGGCATCTATCGGGTGCTCACCCAGCGATTGAGGAACACGCTGGCTCAGGTGGCGGCAGGGTGAGTGAGTGGCGGGACGGCAGGTCCGGCGCCGGCAACGAACGGATATCCCCCGCCTCCGCCACCAGCTAGATCTTATCCACGATCCAGCTGAGGACGAGCTTCACGATGCGCCGCAAGATGGTAACCATGTCCCGTTCTACGGGTGCGGCCGGACAGAGGTTTCCGCGAGCGCACGATCGAGCCCGCCCCGCATCGGTGTGAGCGCCGCCGTCATCGCAGCTTCGCCCCTCTCAGCCGCAGGCTGTTCGTCACCACCGTCACCGAGCTCATGGCCATCGCCAGCGCGGCCAGGATCGGGTGGAGCTGACGCAGCATCATCGGCAGGAACGTCAGCGCGTAGAAGGCGCCGGCGGCCACCGGAATGAGCGCGACGTTGTAGAAGAAGGCCCAGAAGAGGTTTTGCTCGATGGAGCGCATGGTCGCGCGGCTGAGCGCGAGCGCCTGGGGCACCGCCCTCAGGTCACCGCGCATGAGCGTGACGTCGGCGGTCTCCATGGCGACGTCGGTGCCCGTGCCCAGCGCGATCCCTACGTCGGCCTGCGCGAGCGCGGGCGCATCGTTGATGCCGTCGCCGACCATGGCGACGACCTGCTCGCCGCCCTTCTGGAGCTCCCTGACCACATTCGCCTTGTCCGAGGGCAGAACCTCGGCGCGCACGTGGTCGATGCCGACCTCGTCGGCGATCGCGCGGGCGACCCGCTCGTTGTCCCCCGTCAGCATGACGACCTCGAGGCCGTCCCCTCGCAGCTTGGCGATCGCGTCCTTCGAGCCCTCCTTCACCGCGTCGGCCACACCGATGAGCCCCACGGCCACGCCGTCGACGGCGACCCATAGCGGCGTCTTGGCCGATTCCTCGATCCGGCCCGCCCGCTCGAGCAGGCCTTCGACGGAGACGCTCCAGTCGCGCAGCAGCGACTTGGCGCCCACGATGACCGGAGTGCCGTCGACCATCGCCACGACGCCCTTGCCGGGCACGGCCTCGAAGTTCGTGGGCTCGGCCAGGTCGAGCTTCCTTCTCTGCGCCTCGGCCACCACCGCCCTCGCGAGCGGGTGCTCGCTGCGCCGCTCGGCCGAAGCGGCGAGACGAATCAGCCGGTCCTCGTCTCCCTCCACGCTCGCGACTTCCAGA
>JASFUR010000377.1:0-3799 GCA_050050215.1 Gemmatimonadota bacterium | reverse complement strand
CCGCCGAGCAGCGAAGAGTAGATCAGGGTTCGCCCGTCCGCCGTGAGCGACGTGCCGTGGTCGTTGCTGGCATCATTCACGACGAGGGGCTCGGGCGCTCCACTCCCGTCGGCCCTGACCCAATACAGGTCGCCATCGTTGGCTCCCGCGGCCGAGAGGCTCCTGTAGATGACGCGCTGGCCATCGGCGGTCCAGACGGGAACCATCACGCCATCGCCCGGAGGATCTACGTGGGTGAGCCGGAGCCCCGCGCCGGTGCGGACGTCGTAGGACCACAGGTCCCAGACACGTCCATCGAAGACCGCGACTGCCACCTGAGTGCCATCGGGAGAGAGGCGGGGATCCTCATACTGGCGTACCGGCAACCTCAGCGGATCCTCGTTGCCCTCGCGGTCGACCCAGACGAACGATCGGGGGACCGTGTTCTCACTCCCCTCCGCCTCCAGGGCACCGCCGGGCATGTAGACCAACAGCCCGTCGGGCGACAACGAGTACGGCACGGCATACGGGGTCATCTCCACCCCCTGGAGGACGACGACCTCCTGCCCAGCGATTTCGCGTCGACCCGCGTCGAACGGTACCGCCCAGATGGCGCCCTGGCGCGCGAAGACGAGGTGGCCCGACGCCGCGTATCGGGCCATGTACGCCGCCCCCAACAGAGGCCGCTCGTCACCGGTCGCCAGCGAGCGCGCCACGACCTGCCCCTCCCCTGCGCCCGTACCCATCACGGAGTAGATCAGCGTCTCTCCGTCCGGCAGGATCTGGGGAAATCCGTGATAGACCTCACCCGCTTGTGCATCGACGGTCGTGAGTCGCTCGGGCGTTCCGCCGGCATCCGGAACCCGGAAGAGCGCGGCTCCCACGCCGGTGAGGGAGAAGTCCTCCTTCTCCAATGTGGTGTACACGATCGATCCGTCATCCAGCCATGTGCCGCCCAGCGGAGGATAGGCATAGGCGATCACGAGCGGTTGCCCGCCTTGAACGGAGACCTTCTTGAGTTGCTGGGTCAGGGGGTCGAAGTATGCAATCCACTGTCCGTCGGGAGAAAAGAAGGGTTGGTACGCGTTCTCGGTGCCGGGTAGCACACGAGCCTCCAGCTGATCGACTCGCCGGACATGCAGTCGTGCCGTCCCTCCCCCAGTGGATGCGCTGTAGGCGACGGACGTGCCGTCCGGAGAAAGGACCGGATATACGTGGATGTTCGTCGAGCCGAGGGGCGCCGTGGGACCGATGTCGATCTCGAAGCGCTTCACGGAGGCGGGTGTCGGCGTCGCCGGCAGCAACAGCGAGGCGGCGAGGGCCACGGCGAGCACCGCGGTCAGCGCCGCGAATCCGACCGTCACGCGGTTCCACACCCCGCTCGGGGTTCCGGAGCCGACCGCGGTGCCGTGCCGAAAGCTCGGGTCCGCGAGTGCGTGCGCGAAATCCTCGGCGTGCCTGAAGCGGTCGGCCGGCAGCTTCTCGAGGCCCTTCCGGATGGCGGCGTCCACGTTGTCCGGGACGGCCTTCCGCGCCCCGGACACGGAGACCGGTTGCCCCTGGATGATCTTGCCCAACACGGCCTGCGCGGTGTTACCCAGGTAGGGCGGCTCGCCGATGAGCATCTCGTAGAGGACGCACGCGAGCGCGTACGTGTCGCTCGCCGGCCCTACGGACTGGTCGCCGGTCGCTTGCTCCGGAGACATGTAGTACGGCGTGCCGACGCTGAGCCCGGTCTCCGTGAGCCGATTCCCCCCGGCTGCGCCCACCGCGAGGGCGATGCCGAAGTCGGCCACCAGCGGCTGACCCCTGCTGATGAGGATGTTGCCCGGCTTGATGTCCCTGTGGATCACGCCGTGATCGTGCGCGACCTGGAGGGCGCCCGCGACGGACGTCGCAATGGCCACGGCCTCCGAGACGGGGAGCTGCTTCTCCCTGGCGAGGCGGTCGGCCAGGGTCTCCCCCTCCACGTACGGCATGACGTAGAAGAGGATATTGTCCACCTCTCCCGAGTCGAAGAGGGGCAGGATGTGGGGATGCTGGAGATTCGCCGTCGTCTCGATCTCGGCGAGGAAGCGCTCCGCCCCGACCACGGCGGCCAGCTCCGGTTTCAGAACCTTCAGCGCGACACTGCGGTTGTGCTTGAGGTCCTTGGCGAGATAGACCGTGGCCATCCCACCCTCGCCCAACTCGCGCTCGATCTCGTATCGCCCGGCCAGGGCGGCGTTCAGCCTGGCGACTGCGTGCGCCATCGGACGTCCTCATGGGGGAAGCGAGCAACTTCCGCGTGGGGGGTCGGCAGCGCAAGCCACGGCCCCGCACCGACCGACCCCCCTCCCGTCGGTCGGCGGGGAGCGACGTACCGGTCGGTCAGCGCTCGGCGAGCGGGTCCGGACAGCCCTCGCCACGACGACTGTCGGACAGCTGCGTGATCTTCCAGCCGTCCGCGCCGCGGAGCAGCTCGATGGAGTTCACACCGCAGTGGGTCAACCGGCCGGCCAGGTAGAACGTGTACGGAGCCCAGACGGACGCGACGGTGTCGTCGACGCGCACCTCGACGTCGTAGATCTGCTCGTTCCAGGTCCCTTGCGACGCCGCCACGGCGCGCAGCCACCCGTCCACGCTCTGCTCGGAGATCGCGCCCTCCGCCGTGAGCACCACGAAGCGCACGTCCGGTGCGAGAACCAGGCGAGCGGTTGCGTCGTCGCCCATGTGCATCCCGAGAAACAGCTGGTCGACCGCGGCCCTGGGGCCCTCGGCGGACTGCCTCGGCTCGTCGGCCTGAGTGGCCGCCGACAGCAGAATCACCATCGCGAGCGTCCCGAGCTTCCTCATCCTCCCCTCCTTCAGTCTGATGGTCTCCGTCGGAAGAGGTACGATCGCCGCCGAGCCGCCCGCGCGACACCCCGGCACAAGGCCTTCGGCGGGCCGCGTGCGTGCGCCTACCTTGCAACTCTCGGGGCCGTCCGATGGTATCGATGCGGACGGTCCGACACACAAGCGAGGCGAAAGATGAGACGGCACCCGTTTCTCGTGACCCTGTGCATGGTCGTCTGCGCCCTCCCCCTCGCGGCTCAACAGCGCATCGCGGGCGTCGAGCAGGCGCTCGGCCTCAGCTCGCAGCTGGCCGGACGGAGCGGACCCGCCGGGGTGAGCTGGATCGACGACGGATCCCGCTTCTCGTACCTGACCCGCAACCCCCAGTCGGGCAGCGTCGAGGTCCGGGGCTACGATCCTTCCTCTGCGGACGACGAGCTCCTGTTCGACGCCGGCGGGCTTCGAGTCCCGGGTACCGACCAGCCGCTCCAGTATCGTTCCCTCGCCTGGTCCGCCGACTCCCGGCACGTCGTCTTCCAAACGGATTTCCGGCCGATCTACCGACGCTCGGGGATCTCGGACTTCTACGTGTACGACGTCGACGACGGCTCGCTGACCCTGGCGGCCGACGACGCGCGGACGGGAGAGCCGTCGCCCGACGGATCCCTGTTCGGCTACGAGCGCGAGGGAGACCTCTACGTCTACGACATGGCGGACGGAGCGGAGCGCCGCCTGACCGCGACCGGCACCGAGGACGTCTGGAACGGGGTCTTCGACTGGGTCTACGAGGAGGAGTTCGGCCGGGCCCAGGCGTGGACCTGGAGCCCGGACAGCCGCCGCATCGCCTACTGGCAGACGCACGTAGCGGAGACGCCCACGATCCAGATCACCGACTGGGAAGGCCAGTACCCCAGCTGGACCGTCATGCCGTTTCCCAAGGTCGGCCAGCCCAACTCCGTGGTGGAGATCGGGGTCGTCGACGTGGACTCGGGAGAGACCCGCT
>JASFUR010000376.1:0-3804 GCA_050050215.1 Gemmatimonadota bacterium | reverse complement strand
CCGACGACGACACGGAGGGCGAGCGCATTCCGGGTGGGTCACGGGTCGGGTCGTGGTCGGAGGCCCCCGCGACGTCCCGCCGAGCCCTCGGCCTCACGACGACGGTCTGGGTCGAGCCGGCCTACACCTCGGACGACATCCTCGCGGGGCTGTCCCCGAGGCCCCCGGCGGACGTGGTGGGCCTGGGCTGGAGCTGGCCGTCCATCGCGCTGGTGCTCGTGTTCGCGACGGTCCTCGGTGGCACGGTCGTGACGAGCGCTCGCGAGTGGCTGGAGAACCGTCCGGAGCCCGCGGCCGGCCCGGCGACCCGAGCCCCGACGCTCGAGGAAGCCCGACGCGCCGCGATCGACGCCCTCGACGGCCTGCTCGCCGCGGTTCCGCACGATGGGAACGACGCGTTCGACGTCTACGCCCGGAGCAGCCGAATCGTGCGCGACTACGTGGAGTGGCTCGACGGCGCATGGGGCCCGGAGCTCACGAGCACCGAGCTGATGGCCGAGCTCGACGGGGCCGGCCTGGCGGACCCGGAGTTGCTCGCGGAGATGCGTCGTGCCGAAGCGGTGAAGTTCGGGCGGGTCCGACCGGCTTCGGCGACGACCCGGACGCATCTACGGATACTGCGGTCGTGGCTGGAGGAGGCCCGCCCGTGACCCTCGCGCTCGCCCGACCGGGATGGCTGCTCCTGCTGGCGGTGATTCCCGCCTGGTACTGGTGGCTGCGCTCCACGGGTGCGCGGGGGATGCTCGTCGCGCGTGGGGCCGAGGCAGAGCGCGTGTCTCTCGGCGCGTGGCTCGCACAGGGGCTCGAAGCGGCACCCCGCCTGCTTCGCGCCCTGGGGGTCGCCACCATCGTCGCGGCGCTCGCCCAACCCCAGCTGATTCTCACGTACGAGGAGCCCGTCACCGAGGGCGTGGGCATCGCGATCGCCATCGACCTATCGACATCCATGGGCGCGAGGGACATGGCGGCTGGAACCTCCCGCATGGGAGCCGCGAAGCGCACCGTGCTCGACTTCCTGGAGGGCCGCACCGACGACGTCGGCGTGGTGGCGTTCGGCGGCGAGGCGCTGACTCGCATGCCGCTGACCGACGACCACTTCGTCGTGCGCCGCGCGGTGGAGGATCTCGACTCACGCCTCCTCCTGGACGGGACCGACGTCGCAGGCGCGATCGCCGCGGGTGCCGGCCTCCTTCGTGACGCCCCCCATCGGTCCAAGATGCTGATCCTGGTGACCGACGGCGCCCACAACCAGGAAGGCCTGGCTCCCTCCCGCGCCGCCCGCGCGGCGGCGGCGTTCGACATCCGCATCTATCCGATCGCGATCGGGACGGACGACATGCTCGCGGACGACCTCGTCGAGATGGAGACGGTGCTCACCCAGGCCGCGCTGATCACGGACGGTCGCTACTTCCGGGCAGCTGACATCGAGGCGCTCGAGAACATCTACGAGGAGATCGACCGCCTCGCCTCGCCGTCCGAGGAGATCGTCGAGCGCACCGAGGCGACGCCTATCGGGCGCTGGGTCCTGCTCGCCTCGCTCCCGCTCCTGCTGGCGGGCGCTGCCCTGCGCGGATCCCGGTGGGGAGTGCTCCCGTGACGTTCCAACGCCCCGAGCTTCTCGCCCTCGCCCCGCTCGCCGCGCTGCTCTTCACGCTGGCGGTGGGCGCTCACTGGCGACGGCTCCGTCGGCTGGCCGAGACCTACCGGGCCCCCGCGCTGAGCAGGCTCCTGCCGGCCGGCATCGATCGATTCCCGACCTCGCGGCTCGTGCTTCTGGTCGGCGCTGCGGGGCTCATCGGGGCCGCGGCCGCGGGGCCCGTCGCGCGCGCCCCCGAACCGCCCGAGCCGCCCCGGCCGCTCGACGTGGCCCTCGCCGTCGATCTGTCCCTCTCCATGACCGCGCGCGACGCCACGCCGAGCAGGATGGAGCGGGTGCGGGAGACGATCGACCTGCTCGCCGAGGAGCTGCCGTCCGTGCGCTTCTCGCTCATCACGTTCGCGGGGTGGCCGTACACGCTCGTACCGCCCACCGACGACCCGTCGGTCATACACTACTTCACCCCATCGCTCCAGCCGCAGGTGGTGGAGGAGCTGGACCGGGGCAACTCGCTCGCCGGTGCCTTCCAGGTGGCGCTCGACGCACTGGACTCCCGACCCACTCCGGAGGCTCGCCGAGCCATCCTCGTGCTCTCGGACGGGGACGTCTACGAGGAGCAGGAGCTCGTGGTCCGTGCCGCCGCCGAGGCCGATGACGCGGGTGCCGAGGTGTGGGTCGCGGGGATCGGGACGGAGGCCGGTGCGCCGATGGCGGCCGACGGCTCGCCCGTGCTCGACGCGGGCGGCCGACCCGTCCTCGCCCGACACGACGCGGACCTCCTGAGGGCGGTCGCCGAGGCGGGCGGAGGACGGTACGTAGACATCACCGACGACGACGGAGTGCGGTCGCTGGTCGAGGCGCTGCGGGACGTGAGCGGGGACACCGACGAGGCTCCCCCGGAGCCCTTCGATGCGACGGCGCTCCTCGCGCTCCTGGCGATCCCCCTCCTCCTCTGGGAAGGCCTGCTCGATGCCGGGAGCGGACACCCGAAGCGGGGAGGGCGCTCGTGAGCGGCAACCGTTGGCGCACGTTCCTCCTGGCGGGTCTCTCGGTGCTCGGCATCGTCCTGACGATTCGCGCGGAGCGTTCCAGCGAGTCGCGGGCCAATCGGTTGGTCAGGAACGGAGAGCTCGAGCTCGCAGCGGATCTGTACGCAGACCGGCTGGCGCTGGACACCGCGTCCGCCAGGCTCCGCTACAACCTCGGCACGACGCTGCTACGCATGGGGAACCCGGCGGCCGCCACGGCGTTGACCGCCGCGGCGGAGTCCCGCGACGAGACGCTTCGCATCAGAGCCGAATACAACCTCGGCGTGTGGAGCCTCATCCAGGCCCTCTTCGCGCAGTCGAACGACTCGATCGTGTTCCACGCCACGAACGCTGTCGAAGCCAACAAGGAGGTCCTGCGCCTCGCGCCCGGCCATCCCGACGCCCCGTGGAATCTCGCGCTGGCCCGTCGCCTCGTCGTGGAGGCGTCCCCCGAGACCGACCCCGGGAGCATGGACTCGCCCACGGGCGCCCCCGACCTGGGCGAGATCCAGATCGTGGAAGGCCCGCAGCCGTTCGGCCAGGACGAGGGCTTCGGCGACTCGCCGAGCGAGGGAGAGGAGGAAGCGCTGGCGCGGGAAGACATGGAGCCGCTGTCCCTGGCCGAGGCCGGCGAGATCCTCGGCTCGGGCCATCGCGACCCGTCCACCATGACCGGCAAGCTGCTCCTCAGGGAGGGACGGGCCCGCCGCCGTCAGCGGATCTTCGTCGTGGGGCCGCCCTGGTAGGACGTTCCGCCCCTTCCTGGCGGGCTCGGCACCAGACACATTCGCGCATGACAGCCTTCGACGTCGTCGCGGCCCTCGTCACCATGGCCGCCGTGTTCGCCTGGGTGAACCACCGGTACATCCGCCTTCCCACGACGATCGGTCTGCTGGTGATCTCGCTCGTGCTCTCGCTCGTCCTGGTCGTCCTCGAGGGCACCGGCGTGCTGCACGTGAACGGGCTGGTGAGCCTCGTCGAAGGAATCGACTTCGATCAGGCGGTGCTCCACGGAATGTTGGGCGCTCTCCTCTTCGCGGGCGCGCTCCACGTCGAGCTCGGGGACCTGCTCAGCCAGAAGGTCCCCATCGTGACCCTGGCCACTGTGGGCGTGGTGACGTCCACCACGGTCGTCGGCCTGCTCGCCATGCCGCTCTTCGGCTGGCTCGGCTTCACCGT
>JASFUR010000375.1:0-3813 GCA_050050215.1 Gemmatimonadota bacterium | reverse complement strand
TGGCGAGTCTAATGCACGGTGAATTCTTGAGCGAGGTCTGGACCTGTCAGCAACCCGGAACACCATCCGCAGTGACGCCGCTGGCACGATGAAGCATCCCTCTCACGTCAACCTCTGAGAAGCCGCGATCCTCACGTCTGTTTCTCGAGGTGACCAATAAGTTCCAGCTTTCATGCCCACAATGCCGGCCATTGATCCAACCTATCACCGTCCCGTGGGGCCCGCCGTATAACGTTCAGAGAGTGCCGGCGTGGCGCTGCACACATGCCGACCGGCCTTGCACCGCTCGACCTCAATCTGCGCCTCAACGAGCCCGCAAGCTATGAGCGCCGTGCTTCAGTGGAGTGAGCGAAGCGAACGGAACCGGAAACCGCATTGTTATGCGACGTCGACCTCCGCATGGTCCTCAATCCGCACCTTGCTCGGGCGAGGGCTTCTGGGCACGAGCGAGGGTACTCTGCCAGTCTGCTTCGAGACCCAGCTCGTCGACCCAGCGCTCAATGTACTCGAGGTCCAGGCGACCCCACGCCCGTTCGATCAGCTCGACGACGTCACGCCGCTGCAGCTCTGAGTCGCCCATTCGACTCCACTCCAGCTTCGCGATCAGCACGTCCTCAATGCTCGCCAGTGACGCGCTGATACCCAGGATGGTCGCCGATTCGCGACGCGAAAACTCGCTCCTGCTGAACGGACGTTCCTTACGAACGATCAGGTCCACCTTCCAACCCGAAGACGGATCGATCGCGTTGAACTGGCCCTGGGTTGCCAACGCCTCCAGCGCGGCGTCGAGGTCAGCGTACAGTCCGGCTGAGCGAAGACGGGAAACGAGCTCGCTGAGGCCGGGCTCATCGGCTTCGAAGACCAGGTCGATGTCCTTTGTCGCCCGCGGCGTCGCGTAGTACGCCGCCGCCAGTGAGCCAGTCAGCATGTAGGGGATGCCGCAGCCGTCGAGGATTCCAACGACGGACTTGAGTAGGGCCGAGAGGCTCACTCGTTGGACGTCAACACCAGTCCGTGCTCCTCAAGGACCCAGCGGGAAACGACTTCCTCCGCGCTGAGCTCTGGATTACGGGCGTGAATGCCGGCCAGCCGAATCTCGCGCACTGACTCACTCAGTTCGACCGCGGCGCAAAGCCGCGCCGGACCGTCCATCTCATCCAGAATGCGGTTCTGCACGTCCCACGCCGTCGGAGCCGTGTCGAGAGGTCTTGGAGACATGCCTGAAATGTAGATCCGGCCTACTTGATCCGCATGGCCCCCGTCGATGTCGCATAACGTTCAGAGGTTTCCGGCGCGGCGCTGCACAAACGCCCGACCAGCCTTGCACCGCTTGACTCCACCCACCCCGCCGACCGGACCTAGAAGCGTAAGCGCCATGCTCCACTGGAGCGAGCGAAGCGAGCGGAAGCGGCACTCGCATTGTTATGGGATGCGGGCACACATACGGCTACCCCCTGCTCTTCCAGTAGCCGGGCCCGCGCCGTAGGTGCATCAAGGCCTGCACCCAAAGGACCTCGTTATCCTGGTCTTCGCGGTAGATGACGGCAAACGGAAAGCGCCGGCAGTAGGCACGTCGAAACGGGTCGTCGAACGGACTCCCCAATCTTGGATTGTCCTCGATTACGCCCAGGACACGCTGGACCTCATCGAAGAACTCACGACCCAAGCCGGTGGCCTGTTCCTCGTAGAAACCGACCACCTCAGCATCCTCGGCCAGTGCCTCGGGATGTAGTCGGACTACCACCCAAATCGAGTTCGAATGGTCGCCAGCGCATCCTCGACTGGGATGCCGTGCACAGCTCCCGACCGCAGTTCCTCGTCTCGTCGACGAACCTCGGCGATCCATGCCGCCTCGACCTCGGCGTCCTCGTCCAAGCTGGCGATAAGCCGCTCAGCGAGCCGCGCCCGGTCCGCCGCCGGAAGCTTTAGGAGCTCTTGTTCGATCTGATCGGTCGTCACGGAATCATCCCGGTCATGCGATGCTGGATGCTAATTCTATACCCAAACCTGGGCCACTTGGATACGCCCGTGTCCCATAACGTCTCGGAGGGTGCCGACGTGGCCCACGCCCTCTTCTTCCAAAGGGCCCACGCCGGTAACCACGTCCGATAGTCTACTCTGCTCAGCAGCCATTGGGCCATGTTCCACTGGAGCGAGCAACGCGAGCGGAAGCGGCACCCGCACTGTTATGGGACGGCCCATCCAGCCATGCGAGGGCCGCTACCCTAGGGCGACATTCGGGATTTGTCAGCAAATTACTGAGGGGACGGCATCGACTTCTTCCCACCGTTCATCGCGGCGTTCCAGGATGAGGTACTGTCCATAGCAGGTGCCGGCCTCCGACCCCGAGTAGAAGTTCACCAATGCACGGTCCGTCTCCCGGTCGAACCCTACCCGGGAGAGACGCACCAGTGAGAGGAGAGTCGCGGGAAATGCGTTGGGATCGTCTATCGCGTCAGCGACGCGTGCCCAATAGTCGCGCGTATTGAACCGCTCCTGGATCTGCTCGTCGGTGCGGAATTGGCATCCCATTGATGCACGAACGACCTGCTCCAGGTTGAGGGGCGTCGCGTTCCGTTCCGTGTAGCTGCGGACCAACTCGGGGCTCACGAGAGGAGAACGACTCAGCAGGTATTGAGCTAGACCTTCGTCGTCCGCTGCACCCTCGGTCACTACCCCGACGAATGCTGTGTCCGCGGAGGGAGCGCACACGCTCGTGAGCAGCGATTCAAGTACATCCCTCTCAGCCGATTCTTCGGATACGGCCGAACCACAACCTGCCAGGACCACCAGACACGCAAGAGCGCTAGAGATCTTCATGGGCCATGATTCGGAGATGGTATGCGAAGGCCCTCGCGCCAGTCCATCGTCGGGCTGCCCCATAACGTTCAGAGGTTGCCGGCGTGCCGCTGCACGGAAGCCCGACCGGCCTTGCACCGCTCCACTGCCCCAACTCGTCGACCGGCCCCAGAAGTCTAGGCGCCATGCTTCACTGGAGCGAGCGTAGCGAGCGGAAGCGGCACTCGCATTGTTATCTGACGGAGCATCCACAAGCGGCACATCGCCCCCCCTTAGGGCCCTAACGGCCCAGGGCGTGCAAGTCCTGGATTACAGCGATAATCGCCTCCGCTGATCGTGCCTCCGGCCAAGGCTGGTAGTCCGGATTTCCGTAGGTATAGGAGCGGTAGTCCGTTCCCCGAAGAACCTCCACCTCGACGCTCGTCCCATCATTAACGCGTAGAGGCTCCGGCGTGAGGGTCTCGGGATCTGGGAGGTCGGCTACTCTCAATGAGGAAAGACGCCTGAAGACGACCGACCAATCTGGTTCATCTACGCCGAAATCCGCCTTGCAGGCGAACGTCCAGCCGGTATGCGCAACACGTGTGCGATCAAGACGCACCTCGGTCCAGTCGGAGCCGTTCTGCCTCTCATTGCAGCCGAATCCTCCGGCCAACGCTCGTTGCATCGGGAGAAAGTCGGCAAGCCTCACATCGCTGGACGGGTGATCCATCATGCCCCACCACCGGACGAACTCGGCTTGGACATCGCCGTTCCGTTCTGTCAGCCTGAGAAGCAAATGGGGGATCACAACGCCAAAGCCGACCCAGATCCGGAGCTCTACCATCCCAGGCGGGAGACTCACTCCACGCAGCGGCGGAACGTCCATTATTTCCACCACGGGATCCGTCGCGAATGCGAAGGTCGGCAAGACATCCCGAGAGGCATCCTCATAGGGCAACACGGTTCCCGTCCAACTCGCCTGAGCTTCGACGGTTGTACCGGCGGCGAGTGTCAGTCCTACTGCGATGATAC
>JASFUR010000374.1:0-3823 GCA_050050215.1 Gemmatimonadota bacterium | reverse complement strand
GCGAAGGGGAGCGGTCGCCCGGTCTCGGAGGTGAATCGCCTGCTGAAGCAGTTCAAGGAGATGCAGGGCTTCATGAAGCAGATGCGAGGGATGATGGGAGGCATGGGCGGCATACCGGGGATGCCGTTCGGGAGGTAGCGTCTGTCGTGGCGCGCCGGGACACGGGGTCGCTGCTTCGCATTTCAACGTCGCCATGGCTGTACAGCCTACCCCGCCCCTTGTATCCTTTGCGTCTGCCCTTTTTCACGGCCTAGCGCCGTGGCCGAGCACCCCGAAGAAGACCGACTGACGAGATGCCCGCACGAATTCGACTCCGGCGTATGGGCCGGAAGAAGCAGCCCCACTTCCGGATCGTAGTGTCCGACAGCGCCTCACCGCGCGACGGACGCTTCGTGGAGACGCTGGGCTACTACAAGCCGCTCTCCGATCCCGCGCGCCTCATTCTGGACCTGGAGCGCGTCGACCATTGGCTCGGTGAGGGCGCCAGCCCCTCGGGGACCGTCAAGTCACTGATCTCGAAGGCCCGCGCAGGGGGGGACGCCAGCGTCGCCATCGGCGAGGTCGAGGTCGAGGAGCGGGAGGCGAAGCGGGCCGAGGCACTCGCCGCGCGCCGCGCCGCCGAACAGGCCGAGCAGAAGGCGGCCGAGGAAGCCAAGGCCAAGGCCGAGGCGGAGGCAGCCGAAGCCGCAGCGGCCGAGGCGGCTTCAGCGGAGGCCGAGGCAGCCGAAGCGGAGGAGGAAGCCCCCGCGGAGGCGGAGCCAGCCGAGGAGCCCGCCGCCGAAGCCGAGGCCGAAGAGCCCGCCGCCGAAGCGGAGGCAGAGGCCGATGCCAGCGCGGAGGCGGCCGAGGAAGAGGAGAAGTCCGAGTAGTCCTCGGGCAGCGCTGACCCATGGTTCGGCGAGACCCGAGCCACCTCGTGGTCGGACATCTCAACAAGGCGCATGGGACGAAGGGCGAGCTCTTCGCCTGGCCGCTGACGGATCATCCCGACAGCATCTACGTGCCCGAGAACGTGCTCCAGCCCGGCAATCTCGAGGGCACGGAGCCGGATCCGGATCTGGCGCCGTTGCGGGTGGTGTCGGCCCGCCCCTTCAAGCGCGGCTACCTCGTGTCGTTCGCGGGAGTGACGGACCGCAACGCCGCCGAGCGCCTTCAGGGCCGCTATCTGTTCGCCGAGGCGGACGCCGTCGAGCCGTTGGCGGAAGGAGAGGTCTTCTACCACCAGCTGCTCGGCATGGAGGTCGTCACCGTCGACGGTGAGTCCATCGGGACCATCCGGGAGGTCTATGAGCTGCGGCCCGCCCATTTGTTGGAGGTCCTCGGCCCCCGCGGAGAGGTCATGATCCCGTTCGTGCGCGACATCGTTCTCGAGGTTGACGCGGCGGCAGGTCGCATGGTTGTTGATCCCCCTGCGGGTCTGCTCGACCTCTAGCGCCATGCGCATCAACATCGTCACGATCTTTCCGGATTTCTTCGTCGCGCCGCTCGGGCTCTCGATTCCCGGCCGCGCCGCCGCTGCGGAACTCGTCGAGTACCACCTCGTCGACCTGCGTGACTACACGCATGACAAGCACCGCACGGTGGACGACGTCCCATACGGGGGCGGGGCCGGGATGGTCATGAAGCCTGAGCCCTTCTTCGAGGCGGTCGACGACCTGGGCCCCTCGGGCCCGATCGTGCTGCTCTCCGCACGTGGGCGTCCGTTCCGGCACGAAGACGCCGTCCGCTTCAGCCTGGCGGACGAGCTGACCCTCCTCTGTGGGCACTACAAGGACGTGGATCAGAGGGTCGCGGAGTACCTCGCGACCGACGAGGTTTCGATGGGAGACTTCGTCCTCTCCGGCGGGGAGATCGGGGCCCTGGCCGTCACGGACGCCGTCGTCCGGCTGCTGCCGGGCGCGCTCGGGGACCACGACTCGGCCGCCTCCGACTCCTTCTACGACGGCCGCTCACTGTCACCGCCTTCCTACACCCGCCCGCCCGAGTACCGGGGATGGGTGGTGCCCGAGGTGCTTCGCTCCGGAGACCACGCGCGCATCGAGGCATGGCGGGCGGAGCAGGCCGAGCGACTCACCCGCGAGCGGCGTCCGGAGCTGGTCGGCGAGGACGACGAGGAAGCGTAGGTCCCCCGTGGATCCGGCCGGCAAAAAGGGCTTCACGCGTCACCATCACCTGATTAGCTTACTCGTCTCTGTACGAACGCCTCGGGACCTGTCGCGGGAGTCCAACCATGGCCGACCTCATCAAAGAAATCGAGCAGGAGCAACTCCGTGAGGATGCGCCGGACTTCGCTCCCGGCGACACCGTGAGGGTCCTCTATCTCGTCCGCGAGGGCGCGAAGGAGCGCATCCAGGCCTTCGAGGGCGTGTGTATCGCCCGCAAGCACGGCGGAGTCGACGAGACCTTCACCGTCCGCAAGATCTCCAGCGGCATCGGGGTGGAGCGTATCTTCCCGCTGCACGCGCCGACGGTGTCGGGCGTCGAGGTGGTCCGGCGTGGCCGTGTCCGGAGAGCCAAGCTCTACTATCTGCGTGGCCGCCGTGGAAAGTCCGCCCGGATCACGGAGAAGCGCACCGCCAGCTGACGATCCCGGCGATGAAGCCGGAGTCTGAGAGGCCGGAGCGGCCCCAGGACCTGCTCGAATACGAGCGAGGGTTCTGGGGCCGCGGTCGTTCGGTGGCCGGTGTGGACGAGGCGGGGCGCGGTCCCCTTGCCGGTCCGGTGGTCGCGGCGGCAGTGATCTTGCCGGAGGGTGTCTGTGTCGAGGGGGCCGACGACTCCAAAGCCCTTACCGCCGAGGTCCGTGAAGAGCTGTACGTCCGAATCCACGCATCGGCGCGCTGCATTGGTGTAGGCGCGGCGTCGGTGCGCGAGATCGATCGGCGCAACATCCTGCGCGCCACCACCGAGGCCATGCGGCGCGCGCTCGACCGGCTCCAGGTGGTGCCGGACCACGTGGTCGTGGATGGCCTGCCGGTGAAGCATCTGGGCAGGGAGCACGAGGCCGTGGTGGACGGGGACGCCCTCATCCACTCGATCGCGTGTGCGTCCATCGTGGCCAAGGTCGTCCGGGACCGTCTGATGCACCGACTCGCTCTGCGATACCCCGGCTACGCCTGGGAGAGGAATGCGGGGTACGGCACCGCGCAGCATCGCGCGGCGATCGAAGCGCTGGGCGTGACACCCCACCACCGCCTTACCTTTACCGGGCTCCAGTTCGAGATGGAGCTGTAGACCGGCGTCATCGTCCACGCCCGCCCGAGCCAGTGCTCGGGCGGCAACCATGTGACTGCAATGCAATCAGAGCATCTCTCGAACCTGCATCCCGGGTGGGTCGTCGGCGGGTGGGCGATTGCCGCGTCCGTGACCGCCGCGCTCTATCTCGCGGGGATCGGGGTCGGGCTCGTCCAGCCGGGAAGCGGCGCGGGCCTCTGGATCTCCTTCTCCATGACCTGTGGCTTCTTCGTCGGAGGCACGCTGGTCGGCATGCGCTGGAGCGACGCCCCCGTATTGCACGGCGCCGCCATCACGTTCTTCAGCGTGCTGGTCTGGTTCGTCGTGACGCTTCTCGGAGGGGGGGAGGGGGTCGACTCGGTCCAGCTCGTCCTCGGACTGGTCCTGCTCCAGTTCGTCGCTTCTTGTGCCGGGGGATGGACGGGGCGCCGCCTGACGATCGGCGATTCAGAGGGATAGCGATTGCTCGAGGAGGAGAGATGACCCGTTCGATTCGCCCTGCCCGAGCTTCGCTGCTCGCGGGCTTCGCCCTTCTAGCCTCGGCTGCCTGGCCGCTCGGCTTCTCCATCGAAGCCCAGCAGCCGCCGCC
>JASFUR010000373.1:0-3826 GCA_050050215.1 Gemmatimonadota bacterium | reverse complement strand
ACGTCATGGAGTTCAGGGACATGGTCCTCGACGTGAAGGCCGGGGTCGCCGACATGGTCGCCCGCGGCATGAGCTACGAGCAGGTCGCCGCCGCGAGTCCCACGGCTCCGTACGAGGCCAAGTGGGGAGACCCCGAGCGCTTCCTCACCGCCGTCTACGCGGAGCTGGGCGGAGAAGGCTGAGCGAGCGGAACCTAGATCGCCTCCATCACGTCGCCGGGCACCCAGCCGACCTTTCCGTCGTCCAGGACCACCTCGGCCCACATGCCCGTCCGCTGCTCCACACGGACGCTGGTCCCTTCGTGGATCTCGAAGAGTGTGAGGTCGTCATCGTCCGATGGTGCGGAGCGCACCGGTACCGCTTCCGCCAGGATCACGGCCCGCTCCGGCTGGCCGAGGCCGAGCTCCCGGACCACGAGGTTGGTCCCGAAAACGGCCACGACGACCGCGGCCGCGACCGCGAGCCAGCCGGCCCAGCGCTGCACGTCGGCGCTCCTCGCCAGGATCCGCGTGACGACAGCGACGCCCCCGGTCAGCCAGGCTCCGCCGACCATCAGGATCAACAGGCTCCGAGGGAGCAGGCGGACCCACCAAGACAGCGCCGACAGGAGCCAGAAGCGTGGGAGGGGCTCTACCGCGTCCTGCGTGAGGGACCGGGCGAGCTCCAGGTTGGCCTGGGCGTCCTCGTCTCCCGGCGAGAGCGCGAGCGCCCGCTCCCACTCCAGGATCGAGCGCCCCAGCTCGCCGGACTTGAAGTATGCGTTGGCGAGGTTGTAGTGGAGCTCCGCGCTCTCGAAGCCGGCCGACATCACCGCCTCGTATGCGTCGACGGCGCCGGCGAAGTCCCCGTCCTGGTAGAGCTGGTTGCCCCGCTCGAAGATCTCCTGCTGGGCGTGGAGCCCCGTCCCGGAGATCGCCATGACGACCACCGTGATCGCCACCATCCGGTGCAGAATGCTCATCGGATCGCCCGGTCGAGATTCGACATCAGCGAGCTCGCCCGTTCGAGGAAGCGCTCCTCTTCACCGGGGTCGCCCGTCGGGGGAGCGAAACGCTGGCGGTCGGAGTGCTCGAGGCACGACAGCGTCTCGGCCACGGTTTCGTCGCCGACCCCATGCTCGCGCAGCCTGGCTCCCAGGTCCCCGGTCTGGAGCCCGGCCTCGGCCAGGTTGAGCCGGTCCGCGACGAGACCGCGCAGCGCCCGCGCCACCTCGGCATAGAAGGCGCGCCGATCGGTCCCCGCGGCCAACGCACGGGCCTGGGCCAGCCGCTTCCGAGCCACCCGGCTCGCACGTCGGCCACGGGCGTAGGCGACGTCGCCCTCGAGGAGATCACGATGACGTCTCAACGCGAGCGCGCCGCCGATGGCCAGCAACGGCAGAAGCGCCACGATCCAGAAGCCCACGCCATTGAAGACCATCCGGCCGACCGGCCTCATGGTCGCACCCAGGTGGATGAAGCGGATGTCCTCGCGGAGCTGCTCCACGCCTCCGCGGCTCAGCAAGGCCGGGCCGCCTCCCGTCGTCGGCATCCCACTGACGGTCAACGCCAGCTCGCCGGACTCCGCCATGCGGTAGGCGCCGGCCTCGACGTCGTAGTACCCCATCCGGAACGGCCCGAGCCGGCGGGTTCCGGGCGCCCTCGGGATCAGCACGTACTCGAAGGTCTTCTGACCCCCTAGCCCAGGTCCGAACTCGGAGACCGACTCCGAGACCTCGGGCGGGAAGACCTCGAAGTCGGACGGCAGATCGAGCTCCGGCTCGGGGATCGCGCTGATGTGACCTTCGCCGCTGGCCCGCACGGTCAGCGTGACCGCCTCGTTCGACGCGACGGAGTCCCGATCGACGCTCGCGGAGAGTCGGAGGCTGCCCACGACCCCGCTGAACGGCGAGGGGCGACCCTCCGGCAACGCATCGACCCGGATCGTCACCGGGTTCGACAGGGCCGACGTGCGCACCGACCCCGAGTTGAAGAACGAGCCCCCGAAGAAGTCGTCGAACGGGTCACGCGTCCGCACGCGCACCTGTGCATCGAGGCCGACCGGCTCGACCGTGCGCAGGCCCGGTCCGGTCGGGATCAGAGCCACGCGGCGGATCACCGCCGTTGTGTACTGCTGTCCGTTACGCTCGAGCTGCTCCACCTGGGGCTGGCCCTCGGGCGTGATGTCCTCCACCCAGAAGCCTTGTGGCTCCGGCACGCGCGTGATGCTGTACGAGCCGACGTCCACCCTCGTCCAGATCCGGTACTCGACGACGAGTGGCTCACCGGCGAGCACGCGGGTCTTGGTCGGCTCCGCGGTCACGAAGAGGTCCTCGTCCGACACCTGGCCGGGTCCGCCCGCCGCGCCGCTGCCCGATCCGCCGCCTGAGGCGGGGCCTCCGCCCGGGGTGACCGTCAGGGTCAGCGGCTCCGTCGACAAGGTCTGCCCGCCCGCCCTGACCGTGAACGCCGGGATGTCGTAGGTGCCCTCGCTCAACGCCTGGTAGCGGTTCTGGAGCGTGACCGTGATGCTCGTTCGGCCGTTCACCATGCGGATCGACGACTGCTGGCTGGTGCCGAGGAAGTCGGCGAAGTCCGACAGGTCGGGAAGCTCGGGCTGCCGTTCGATCGACTGCGTGCCGGTGATCTCGACGTTCAGGACGAACTGACGCCCTACACCCACGCTCGAGCCGGGGCTGAGGTACGCGCGAGCGGAGATGTCCTGGGCGAAGACCGGCGAGGGGGCCGCGAGCGGAAGCGCGAGCAGAGCCAGAAGGGACAGGGAGAGCCGGGCGCGCACGGTCTACCAGGGATTTCGGGGACGGCGGCCCGTCGCGGGCGCCCTCCGCCGGTTCACGTCGCCGGGATCCTCGTCGACCGCGTCGAGCAGCCGCTGGGCCTCTTCTTCGGTCATCTGGCCTGGCTCGGGCCGGGCATTGGATGGGTCGTTCTGTGCTTCATCGTCGCCTTGCTGGTCCTGCTGCTGGTTCTGGGGGCTCTGGTCCTGATCCTCTTGCCCGCTCTGCTGATCCTGCGACTGCTGACCCTGCTGGTCGTCACCCTGCTCCTGGTCGTCCTGCTGTTGCTGCTCTTGTTGCTGGTCGTCCTGCTGGCCCTGGCTCTGCTGTTGATCCTGTTGATCCTGCTGATCGCTCTGGTCGTTCTGTTGCTGATCCTGCTGCTGTTGTTGCTGTCGCTGGAGCTGCTCGAGCGCCCGTTCGAGGTTGTGCTTCGCGTCCGTATCGTCGGGATTCAGGCGCAAGGACTGCTTGTAGGCGTCCAGGCTCTCCTGGAACTGCTGCTGTCGATAGAGGGCGTTGCCGAGATTGTACCAGGCCTCGCTCTGCAGCTCCGGGTCGCCGGACTCGAGGGCACGCTCGTACGCCTCCACCGCCCGGTCATACTCCTCGTCCCGGTACAGAGCGTTGCCGTCGTTGTACTGGATGATTCCCGACTCCGGCGCGGCGGCCAGACCCTCGAGGTATTTCTCGTGGGCTTCCTCGAACCTCCCGTCCTCGTAGAGCCTGTTGCCCTCCCGGACCTGTGACCGCCCCGCCTGCGCAGCCACGGGAGCGACGCCGACCAGGAGAATGCCGATCAAGAGCGAACCGGCCGACACGAGCCGGCCCGCGGGAGCGCGCGAGCGCGCCCGAGTCGACCCGCCCGAACCGTCGACGATGTCACTCATTCGAACCTCCCGGTCCAGACCCTGCGGGCGGCGCGCCGCTCGGGCCACATCCATTCGATCCACAGGAGGGCGAGCGCCAGGCCGAGGAAGATCTGGAACTGCTCCTCGAACTGTGTCACCTGCCGCTCCTCCAACGCCTCCCCCCGGGCTCCGGCGAGCT
>JASFUR010000372.1:0-3835 GCA_050050215.1 Gemmatimonadota bacterium | reverse complement strand
GCTCGACGTGGAAGCGTTCGTCCACGTTGTACGCCGCGCCGGCGAACGCCATGAAGATCATGACGATGCCGACGTGGACGACGTAGCCGCCCCAGCGTCGTCGGTTGCGCGACACCAGGTGGAACAGGGCCGGGAAGTATCCCTCGCCTTCGATACGGGCGCGGGCGCGCGTCCCCTTCCAGAACTCGGTCACGATGATCGTCAGCACGAACGCGCTGATGCCCCACGTGACCAGGGCGAGCGGGTGGTGTGCACCGCTGAACCAGAGGATCGCCGCGACGACGAGCCCCACGATGACGGGCGTCTGAAAGTTCTTCTGCAGGTTCCGCTTCGTGGCCCTGCGCCACGCGATGACCGGCCCGATGCCGACGAGCGCGAGGAGCGCGAGCCCGATCGGGAAGTTCACCCGCTGGAAGAACGGCGGTCCGACGTTGATCTCCTGCCCCGTGACCGCCTCGGAGATCAGCGGAAAGAGCGTGCCGAACAGGATCGAGAACGCCGCACCGATGAGGATGACGTTGTTGAACAGGAACGCCGACTCACGCGAAAAGAACGACTCGATCTGGTTCTCGCTCCGGAGCGCAGGGAGGCGGTAGACGATCATCACCACGCACCCGGCGAGGATCGAGCCCATGAAGCCGAGGAAGAGCCATGCGATCCTGGTGTTGTCCGCGAACGCGTGCACCGACTCGATGAGGCCGGCGCGGGTGAGGAACGTCGCGAAGAGCGTCAGCAGGAACGTCAGCAGCACCAAGGACATGTTCCAGACCTTCAACATGCCGCGGTGCTCCTGGATCTGGATCGAGTGCAGGAACGCGGTCGCCGTCAGCCATGGCAGCAACGATGCGTTCTCGACCGGATCCCAGAACCAGTATCCACCCCAGCCGAGCTCCTCGTACGCCCAGCGCATCCCGAAGACGATCCCGACGGACAAGAAGAGCCAACTCACCAGGATCCACTTGCGCGTGAGCTGGATCCAACGGGAATCCAATCGGCCGTTCAGGAGCGCGGCGATGGCGAAGGAGAACGGGATCGTGAACGACGTGAACCCGAGATACAGCGTCGGCGGGTGGATCGTCATCCAGTAGTTCTGGAGCTGCGGGTTGAGCCCGCGCCCGTCCACCGCCGTGAAGCCCAGTCGCTCGAACGGGTTCACGTCCGCGAAGAGCAGAACGATGACGAAGAAGGCCAGGATCGTCTGGAGGACCGCGGCCACATAGGGCATGAACTCGCGGTGCTTGTTCCGATTCTGGTAGACGCACAACGAGGAGAAGCCGCCCAGCAGCAGCGCCCAGAAGAGCAGCGACCCGCGCTGGCCCGCCCACAGCCCGGTGACCTTGTAGAAGGTCTCCAGGGTCTGATTCGAGTAGCTGGCGACGTACCAGTACTCGAACCGGTTTCCGAGGAAGGCGGCCATGATGCCACCCGAAGCCACGAGCAGCAGCAGGAATACCGCGTAGACGCTGCGCTCGGCGCTGAGCACCAGATCGCCGCGTTGCGTCCTGCCCCCGGCGTAACCGAGGACCATTCCCCACAGCGCTACGGGTAGGGAGATCCAGAGCGCGAACTCCCCGAGCAGCGTCACCCGGCGAGATCCTCCGGAGCCGCCTCATAACGACTCGCGCACTTGGTCTGGAGCGTCGTGGCTTCGAATACGCCGTCGTCATTGAGGCGTCCCTCGACCACTACTTCGACATCGTCCGAGAAGGTGTCCGGAAGCGCGTCACGGAACTCCACGGGGATCGTCGTGGAGGCGTCTTCGAGGTCGTGGATGGTGAACCGGTGGAGCAACTCGCCCTCGGCCTTGCTGTAGGTGCCGGGGATGACTTGGCCGCTGATGCGCACGCCCACGTCCCTGAAGGAGGGGTCGGCTTCGACCCGCTGCACGAGCTCGACCGGCGTCAGATAGTAGACCATCGCCTCGCTCACACCCGTCCAGGCGAGGTAGGTGACGACGGCGGCGACTCCTACGAGGCCCACCATGAAACGACCGTTCTTCTTCATGTCGCACTCCCATGCTACTGGACTCCAGCGGAACCGAATCTAGCCGAAGGCGGTCCCCCGCGACCAGTCCGGGAAATCCCCTACTCAACCTCCCTGACCCCCGGGAGATGGCTTCTACTCGGTGTCTTCTCTACACCGCTCCGCCGTCTCGAGTGCCCAGGCGACCGCGTCCGACGCGTTCGTCACGCTGGGAAGCCCGAGCCCCTCGGCCGGCGGAGGGCCCAGGGTCAGCACCTCGATGCCCATCTTCCTCGCCAGGGAGATCTCGGAGAGGGTGCCCCACTCACCACCCACGGCCACGACCGCCTCGGCGGCCCTCACGACGAGCGCGTTGCGCGCCTCACCCATCCCCGTCGGCAGGGGCACGAGGATGTGGGGATTTGCGGCGCGGGCGTCCACGCCCGGCAGGATCCCGAGGGTGAGTCCTCCCGCCGTCCGGGCGCCCGCCGCCGCGGCCTCCATGACGCCACCCAGGCCGCCGCAGACCAGGACGGCCCCGGCCCGGGCCAGCTCGACTCCGATATCGCGTGCGAGGATCAGGTCCTCGTCGGCCGCGGCGGAGCCGCCGATGACGGCGACGCGGTACGGGCGGTCGGAGGCGGCGCTCACGGCCTCAGGTGTCGAGCCGGTGGAGCCGTCCGAAGTCGTACCGCCATCCTGCGCGCTCGATCAGCTTCAGAAACAGCGCCACGGGAAAGCCCACCACCGAGTAGTAGTCCCCGTCGATGCTCTCGACCAGCGCCGCCCCCAGGCCCTGGATCCCGTAGGCTCCGGCCTTGTCCATCGGCTCCCCGCTGGCCACATAGCGGCCCGCAACGGCCCGGTCGAAGTCGCGGAAGCGCACCGTGGTCCGGCTCACGCCGCTGGCGACGCTCCGGGCGGCACCGGCGACGGCGAGGCCGCTGAGCACCTCGTGGGAGCGCCCGGCCAGGCTCATGAGCATCTGGACGGCCTGTTCCTCACTCTCGGGTTTGCCCAGGACGCGCTCGTCGCGCAGCACGATGGTGTCCCCGCCGACGACCAGCGCATCGGGCACGTCGAGCGCGACGAGCTCCGCCTTGGCCCTGGCCAGCCTCTCGACGTGCTCCGCCGGCCCCTCTCCAGGCTCCAGCACCTCGTCCAGGCTTGCGGGCCGCACTTCGGGGCGCAGGGCGAGCTGCTTCAGGACATCGAGCCTGCGTGGGGACTCGGATGCGAGGATGAGCCTCACGGACATGGATCTCAGCGCTCCAGGATCAGGGTCACGGGTCCGTCGTTCACTATTTCGACGTCCATCATGGCCCCAAAGATGCCCGTCTCGACGCTCCGTGTCGTCCGGGCTCGCAGAGTCGCCACGAACTCCCCGTACAGAGCCTCGGCTTCTCCCGGAGCCGCGGCGCCCACGAAGCTCGGTCGACGCCCCTTGGCCGTATCGCCGTAGAGCGTGAACTGGCTCACCACGAGCAGGTCTCCCTCCGCCTCCTCGAGGCCGAGATTCATCTTGCCCTCGTCGTCCGCGAAGACCCGCAGGCCGAGCACCTTGTTCGCCATCCACTCGATCTGCGCTGATCCGTCGTCGTGGCCGAACCCGACGAGCAGCATATGACCGCGGCCTATGCGGCCGACGATCTGCCCGTCGACCCTGACCTCCGCGCGGGACACGCGCTGGAGGACGACCCTCACTCGACCGTGACGGACTTCGCCAGATTGCGCGGCTGATCCACGTCACAGCCGCGAATCACCGCCATATGGTAGGCGAGGAGCTGGAGCGGGATCGTCGTCACGACCGGGAGCAGGCACGGCAGCGTGTGCGGCACCTTGATCATATGGTCGACCTTGTCCCGCAGCTCGG
>JASFUR010000371.1:0-3843 GCA_050050215.1 Gemmatimonadota bacterium | reverse complement strand
CGAAGGCCCGAATGGCTGCGTTCGCGGTGCCGGAAGCCAGAAAGCCGAGCGCCGGGAGCCGATCGGCGGGTCGCTCGGTCCGCATGAGACCGGTGACCACCTCATTGAGCGTACCGTCCCCACCGATTGCGATGACGTGCTCGAAGTCGTGTGCCCGCTCCGCCACGGCGTCCGCTGCGAAGCCTCGCCGCTCGGTTTCGAGGAGCTCCACCGCCTCCGAGTCGGCGAGGCCTGCGCGCAGGGCCTCGGCCCGCGCCACCCCCCGGCCGCTTCCGGACTTCGGGTTGACCACGAGGAGATAGGAGGACACGGCGAGACGAAGGATGTGTGGGGCGTGACCGTTCACGCGCGGCGGCGCATCCCGGAGAATGTCGAGCGGCGACGGGTCGGCGGCAAACATCGTCCGCCGAGTGGCGAGGCAGCCTTCGGCCTACAGGGGAGACACCCAGGGCGAGTTGAACACATGCAGCGCGATGACGACGGCTACGACCGCCAGGGGCCGGCGACCGAAAGCGTCGGAGGAGCGGGCCTTCACGGCGTAGTAGGCACCTGCCGCCAGGATGACCGCCAGCTCGAGGAACCACCATCCCCGGGGCAGCGCCTGCCAGAGCCCCATACCCAGGTGCATCTCGGAGCCCGGCCAGAGAGCCAGGTCCGGCGGGTGCATGGGTACGTCCAGAACGAAGTGCGAGAAGGCGGCGATACCCATCACGATCACGATCCTGCGACCCCATTTGAGAAAGAGTGCCGCATAGAGCCCTGACCACACCAGCGCCATGAGCAGCGAGTGGGACCAGTCGATCTGGTCCAACGAGAAGCCGGGGGACACGTCGGGGGTCACCGACGCCTGCTCGATGCCGAGCAGGACGAAAGGCCCGAAGAGAAGGTCGAGGAGGCCGACGCCGAGGAGGAGGCCCCACATCGGGGCCTTGGGCTCCTTGGCCTTCAGAGCGAGGCCGGCCGCGAAGTGACCCGCGTACACCCTAGCCTACCGCGCCCGGGTTGTCCGCGCTCCGGGCGGGCCGGTCGAGCCAGTCGAGAAGGGGGACCGGGACCAGGAAAGCGACGAATACGAAGATGGCGAGGCCGGCGACGGTCATAGCATGGACCCTATGAGGGCTCCGGAGTCAATGCAAACGGCGCCTGGCCGCAGAGTCCCCCCAGGGCGACTCAGCCCTCGCGCTCGACCGTGACCTTCTCCATGACGACGTCCTCGACCGGTCGATCGCCCATGCCCGTGGCGACCTTGCCGATCGCCTGAACGATGTCGAGGCCGGACGTCACCTTCCCGAAGATCGCGTGCTTGCCGTCGAGCCAGGGAGTCGCGGCCAGCGTAATGAAGAACTGGGAGCCGCCGGTGTTGGGGCCGGAGTTGGCCATGGAGAACAGGCCGGGTTGCGTGTGCGCGAGCCCTTCGCCGAACTCGTCCGGAATGGTGTAGCCGGGACCTCCGCGGCCGGTTCCAGTGGGGTCCCCGCCTTGGATCATGAATCCGTCGATGACCCGGTGGAAGATGATGCCGTCGTAGTAGCCCTTCTCGGCCAGCTCGATGAAGTTGCCGGCGGTCTTCGGTGCGAGGTCCTCGAACAGCTCGGCCACGATCGTGCCGTGGTTGGTCTCGATGGTGACGCTCGGGTTGGGCATTCAGGATGCTCCGTCGTGGGATAAGGAGAGAACCAACAATAGCGCTGACGTGCGTAGGGGTCTGCCCTGTGCGGCTCAGGGTCGGGGCTCGTGACGGTCCAGGACGACGCTCCGGGAGCAGGGGACGCACACGAGCCACACGCGGTCGCGCACGTACGAGACGTCGGGACGCGGAGGAACCGCCCACTCGTCCAGCGGGCCGCCGCATCGTGGGCACGGAGGCGTGGTCCCGGACCGCACGCCTTCGGCGATGCGGAGGGCCTCCGATTTCGTATATGCCCGGGTTCTCTTCATGATGATTGCCGTCCGGAATGACCAAGCTCGGCTGTCCTGTCCCGAAACCCGCACCCCCGCCCCTGCGTAGGTTATTTCGAACGCACGTCCTGGAGGATGAGATGAGAACCTTTGCGCCGGTGGCCTTCGCCGCCATCTCCGGTGTGGTCCTGTGGAAGCTCTTCGCGACGATCCTGCTGCCCATGGTGGCCGTATTGATGGGCCTGGTGGGCACGGCGCTGAAGTTCGCGCTGATCGCGGCCGTGGGCCTCGTGATCTACTCGATGATCAAGAAACGACGCGAGGCCGCCGAGTTCTGAAGGCGTGTGGGCCGTCGGTCAGCCCACGTACTCCTTGAGTCGATCGATCTGCCCGGAGTCACCGAGCACGATCACGTCGTCTCCCGCCTCGATCCGCGTCGCGGCGGAGGGGTTGAACACGAAGTCCATGCCGGTCGCCGAGTGCTTGCCGATGGCGATCACGATGAGCCCAGTCTGCTGCGGGATCTTGGCTTCCCCGAGGGTCTTCCCCGCGATACTCGAGCGCTCGTTCACGCTCGTCTGCTCCATCCGGAGCTTGAGGTCCGGCGACCGCGTGGCAATGTCCACGAACGAGACGACCGAGGGGCGTAGCAGCACCGAAGCCATGCGGATCGCGCTGCTCACATTGGGGCTCACGACCTGGTCGGCGCCGGCCCGGTACAGCTTGTCGATCGACTCCTCCTCGTAGGCCCGTGCGACGATCGTGACGCGAGCGGCCAGGTCACGCGCCGACAAGCACACGTAGAGGTTGTCGGCATCCGCGCTGAGGCAGGTGATGAGGCCCCGCGCGTTGAGCAGCCCCGCGTCCAGGAGTACCTGATCGTGCGTCGCGTCTCCCTCGAGCACGTGCGCGTCGGGGATGTACTCGCGGAGTTGGGCGATCCTATGTGGGTCCCGCTCGACGACCACGTAGTCGTGCGTGACCGTTTCCAGCTCCTGCGCCACCTGGCGCCCGGTGCGCCCGGCGCCGCAGACGATGACGTGATTCTCCATGTTCGCAATCTCACGCACGGACCGTCGCCTCCTGAGTACGTCCTGCAGGTCGAGCTCCACGAACAACGACGTGATGCTGGCGAACCAGAACCCCATCCAGCTGATGCCCGCCAGAAGCATCACCATGGTATACCCGCGACCCGCCGGGCTCAGGGGCCATACCTCCTCGTAGCCCACGGCCGTGAGCGTGATCACCGTCATGTAGAGGGCGTCGCCCAGCGACTGCCCCTCCAGCGTCATGTATACGATGGTCCCGATCACGACGAGGCCGAGGAAGGCCACGAGGATCCACAGGATTCTCTTGAGTAGAGGGGCCATCGCCGGGTGCGTTCTCGCGTGACTCCCGCAACGGGGAGGGGCCGTGCGTGGAGGTACCTCGATCGGCCAAGAAGCTAGGAAATAAGCGGGGTTTTGGCCATTTGTTTCCCTTGACGCCCCACACGGCGGCGCTTACCGTAGGGCACAACGACACCCGCCGGGCCCGGAAACACTTGAATGATGCGGCTTTTCGAGTGTTCGGCCACTCCCTGGAGTCCGCTCGCCAGGCCTAGCAAACGAGGCGGCTCCGGCCGACCTCAACACTCATCCAGCCTCTCAGGAGCTGCCTCATGAACAAGTCCGATCTCGTGGACGCCCTCGCAAGCAGCGCCGATATGACCAAGGCCGATGCATCGCGAGCCATTGACGCCCTATTCGCGCCCGCTGGTGGCGTGATCGCGAGTGCTTTGAAGGGCGGCGAGCGTGTGCAGATCACCGGCTTCGGCACCTTCGAAGCGAAGCACCGGAAGGCGCGTATGGGTCGCAACCCCCGTACGGGTCAGGCCATCCACATCGCCGCTACCAAGACGCCCGCTTTCCGGGCTGGTAAGGGCCTGAAGGACTCCATTCAGTA
>JASFUR010000370.1:0-3857 GCA_050050215.1 Gemmatimonadota bacterium | reverse complement strand
CTCGCCGCCAGCCAGCTCGACCGCGACGCAACCGAGCGCCTCTTTCGTCTGGGCGCCCGCAATCGGGTCGACGTGCTGAATGCGGAGCTCGCAATCGAGCGGCAGCGGCTGGCCCTCCGCCAGCAGCAGGCCGAGGTCGAGCGCGCGAAGCTGGCGCTTCGTGCCCGCCTCGGCGACGAGGAGCTCGAGGCCTTCGAGCCGGCACCGGCGGACCTTCCGAGCCTCGACCCGACGACGTTGGACGCGGACGCGCTCGTGCGCATGGCGCTGGCAGTGAACCCGAGCATGGAGAGCGCGCGCGTCTCTGTCGAGCAGGCACGCGTCGAGCGGCGGGACGCGAACCGCCAATGGTGGCCGCAGCTGTACGTGAACTACACCCTCGGTCGAAACGCCCAGACCAGGGAGACGGCCGCGCTCTTCGACCTGAGCTTCAACGAGGATCTGGACCAGCGGTTCTCCATCGGGCTTCGCCTGCCGATGTTCAACAGCTACTTCCAGAACCGCCAATCGCAGCGGCAGGCCGCGGTCACACTGCAGAACCAGACCGAGGCGGAGCGGGCCGAGCGGCTCGCGCTCGAGCAGAGCGTGCGCGGCGCCCACCTGGCGCTCGAGTACCAGTGGGACAACCTGCGCATCTCGGAGCGCGCCGCCGAGATCGCGGCCGAGGCCTTGGATCTGGCCCGCGAGGAGTACCGACTCGGGTCGAGCACCTTCCAGGAGCTGCGCCAGAGCATCGACTCGGAGGCCGATGCCCGCCGGCAGGTCATCCAGGCGCGGCACTCCGTCGCCGACGCTCTGCTCGATCTGGAGTCCGCCGTCGGGACCCGTCTGAGGGACTGACCGTTGTCGATCCCATCGACCTCCACCGCCAGGCCCGTCGCCGTATGGATGCTCTTCCTGGCGATCGTCCTGCTCGGGGTCGTCTCGTTCGTGCGGCTGCCGATCGACTTGCTGCCCGACGTGAGCTACCCGCGCCTCGTCATCTACAGCTCGTACCCGGAGGTCGCGCCGGCCGAGGTGGAGCGCCAGGTGACGCAGCGCATCGAAGCGGCGGCGGCGGGCGTGCCCGGCGTCGAACGGCTCACGTCGGTGTCGCGCGAGGGCGTGAGCCTCGTGACGCTCCGCTTCAGTTGGGGCACCGACATGGACTTCGCGATGCTCGCGGTGAGGGAGCGTCTCGACAACGTGCGAGACCAGCTCCCCGAGAGCGTCGACCGGCCGACGATCCTGCGCGTCGATCCGGAGTCGGATCCCATCATGACGCTCTCCGTCGCGGGCGGGGGTGACCTGCAGCGCACCAAGGAGCTGGCCGAGACCGTCTTCCGGCGCCGGTTGGAGCAGCTCGACGGCGTCGCCCAGGCGGCCGTCACCGGCGGGCTGGACCGGGAGATCCAGGTCGAGGTGAATCCCGTGCTGCTGCTCTCCTACGGGCTCACCATCGAGGACGTCTCGCAGGCGCTGGACCGGGCGAACGTGACCGCGCCGGGCGGCACGATCCTTCAGGGGCGCTACCGGTACCCGCTCCGTACGCTCGGCGAGTTCCAGACGGTGGAGGAGATCCGGCAAGTCATCGTCGCGCGCCAGCCGGTCGGAGGGGGCGGCGGTGGCGGGGCCTCGGGCGCGGGACCGTCTGCGGGTGCCCAGGGCGGACGCGCCGGAATGGCCGTGGAGGCGGCCGGGGCGGGCGGGTCGGGCGGCAACGGAGCCTTCCGAGTCGTGCGCCTGGCCGACATCGCCACCGTCATCGACGGCTTCGCCGAGCGGGAGAGCCTCGCGCTCTACGACGGCCAGGAGGCCGTGGGCATCCTGGTCTTCAAGGAGTCCGGGGCGAACACGGTCGCCGTGGCCGAGCGGGTGGACGAGGTGCTCGGCCAGCTGTCCGAAGAGTACCCGGAGATCCAGGTCGACGTGGCGAACAGCCAGGCCGGCTTCATCGCCGACTCGATCTCCAATGTGGTCCAGGCCCTGATCTACGGGGGCATCCTGGCCTTCCTGGTCCTCTTTCTCTTCCTCCGCGATCCGCGCTATCCGGTCGCCATCGCGCTGGCCATTCCGATCTCGGTGGTCGGGACGTTCGCGTTGATGGACGCAGCGGGCGTGAGCCTGAACATCATGAGCCTCGGCGGCCTGGCGCTCGGCGTCGGGATGCTCGTCGACAACTCGATCGTGGTGCTGGAAAACATCTTCCGCCACCGCGAGGAGGAGGGGCTCGGCGCCGCGGCCGCGGCCGCCAGGGGCGCCGAAGAGGTGCAGGGCGCCATCACTGCGTCGACGCTCACGACGATCTCAGTGTTCGGCCCGATCATCTACGTGGAGGGCGTGGCCGGTGAGCTCTTCAAGGACCTGTCGCTCGCGGTGGCGTTCTCGCTGCTGATGTCTCTGGTGGTGGCGCTCACGCTCCTGCCGTCTCTCGCCGCGCGCTTCGCCGGGGGGCCGACGCCGCGCGTAGACGCCTCGGAGTCGGACGTTGCGCACGCGCCGGTGGGCCGGATCGCACGCATGAAGGCCACTCTCGGCCGTGCCGCCGGCGCCCCGTTCAGGCTCGCCCGCGAGCTCGTGGGCTTCTGGGCGACGAGCGTGCTCGGCGCCATGAACAGGGTGCTGAGGCCGGTCGCGACCTGGTTCGACGGTGTCTTCGAGCGCTTCGCCGACTGGTACCATGGGATCCTCGAGATCGCGCTGGACCGGCCGGGTCGGGTGGTCGTCGGATCGCTGGCCACGCTGGCGGCCGCGCTCCTGCTCGGCGCGACCCTCCAGCGCGACCTGCTTCCTGAGGTCGACCAGGGCGCCTTCGAGGTGCACCTCGCCCTGGAAGAGGGCGCGGCACTGGACGCGACCGAGGACGCCGCCGGCGTCATCGAGGCGGCGGCGCTCGCGGATCCGGACATCGAAGCCGTCTTCGGCAACATCGGGCGCGACGTGCGCGCCTACGCCGAGGGAGAGGACGCCTCCGGACTCAACACGGCCACGTTCCAGATCCGCATCCGGCCCGATGCGTCCTCGCGCGCGCCGGCGGCTCGGCTCCGCAGCCTGTCCAGTCGCTTCCCGCCGGGCGCCCTGTCCGTGGAGACGGGCCAGGCGACCGCGCTGGGCACGATGCTGGGAAGCGCCGAGGCGGACGTAGCCGTGCGTGTCCGCAGCGAGGACCTCGACCTGGCCTATGCCATGGCCCAGGAGGTCGAGCAGCGACTGCTGGGGCTCGGCGGCCTGGGAAACGTGCGCATCGGCACGGAGCGCGGTCAGCCGGAGCTGCAGATCGAGATCGACCGGGTCGCGTGCGCCACGTACGGGATCGATGCCGGGCTCGTGGCCCGCACGGTCGAGAATGCGATGCGGGGCGCCATCGCGACCGACTTCGTAGAGTTCGACAGGAAGATCTCGGTCGTGGTCCGGTATCCCAGCGACCTGCGCTACTCGCGGGAGACGCTCGAGGGGCTGCGCGTTCAGGGCGTGCCGATCCGCGAGCTCGTCCGGCTCACGGAGGCCGTCGGCCCCGCCGAGGTGCGTAGGGAGGACCAGGCGCGTGTGATCCCCGTCTACGCGGACGTGGTGAGCGGCGGGCTCGATCAGGCGATCCAGGAGATCGAGACCGCGCTGTCGGACATCCCTCCCTCTCGCGACGTGCGGACGGAGGTCGGAGGGGAGAACGAGGAGATGCGCCGCTCCTTCCGCGACCTGGCGTTCGCGTTCGGACTGGCTCTGGTGCTGGTCTACATGATCCTGGCGGCCCAGTTCGAGTCGTTTGTGCACCCGTTCACGATCCTCATGGCGGTCCCACTCGCCCTGGTCGGCGCGGTCGGCGCGCTCTGGGTCACGGGCCAGGGGCTCAACACGATGAGCCTCATCGGGGCGGTCAT
>JASFUR010000369.1:0-3869 GCA_050050215.1 Gemmatimonadota bacterium | reverse complement strand
TCTTCCCCGCCCGAGTGGTCGTGGACGCCGCCGGGCGCACGACGAAGATCGGGCGGCAACTCGGCCTTCGGCGAGACCATCCGGTTCTCGACCAGTTCGCGCTGCACGCGTGGTTCCTGGACGTGGACCGGGGCAAGAGGTCGTGGGAGGACTACACCCACATCTTCTTCTTGCCCGAGCTGCGCGGATGGGCCTGGCAAGCCCCCATCAACAGCGACATCACCTCGATCGGGCTCGTGGCCGACCGGAAGATCTACGGCACCTACCAGGAAGCCGACATCGGTATTCAGGAGTTCTTCGAGGAGAGCCTCGAGAAGAACAAGGCGCTCGCCAAGGCGACCCGAAACGCCGTGCGCATCAACGAGCTGAAGGGCGAGACGAACTACAGCTACCAGCTCGACCGCGTGTGCGGCGACGGCTGGGTCGCCATCGGGGACGCGGCCCGGTTCACCGACCCCATCTTCTCGTCCGGCGTCAGCGTGGCGATGCACAATGCGCGCTTCGTAGCCGAGCGGATCCAGACGGCCGTCGAAAGCGGACAATACGGGCGGGATACGTTCCTGCCCTTCGAGGACAGGCTGCGCGCCGATGCCGCCATCTGGGACGACTTCATCCGCCTCTTCTACAGGCTCCTGCCCTCGTTCACGCACGTGGTGGAGTCGCCCGAGCACCGCCATTCGGTGTTGCGCCTCATCCAGGGCGAGGTGCACGCGAGCTCAGACGCTCGCGTGCTGGAGGAGATGCGCAAGTTGGTCCGTAGTGTCGAGGCGGCGGACGACCATGTGCTGAAGGACGAGCTGATGGATTTCCCGCCCACCTAGGAGCGCGGAGCGGCCCGGATACGCATTGCGGGTCGTCACACCTCGGGGCGACCTTTCGGGCATGATCTCGAGGCGCATTCTCCACCTGATCCCGCTCATCCTGCTGGGCGTCACCGGCGCGGTCGACGCGTTGGCCGCACAGGTGCCCGGACAGGAGCCGTTCCCCGGCCCCGGCTGGGCCCCACCCTCGCTCGGCATCCATCTCGGTTACGACAACAAGCAGCGTGACGAGGTGCTGGGGGGTCAGGTGCGGCTTCCCGTCCTTCCGGACGGAACCATCGAGCTGATGGGGAGCGTGGACGTGACGTTCCTCGCGAACCTCCACGAGTATCAGTACAACCTCGAGGGAGTCTACGTCGTGGACGGCCGCGCCGGGGGGCTTTATGCCGGCGGCGGCCTCGGGTGGCGAAACACGCTCTACGGGGGCGACACCGACCCCAACGTCGCCGAACGACGCACCGAGATGGGATTCACGGCGGTAGCCGGCTTTCGCCTCGTCGGTCTGGGCTTCATCGTTCCCCAGCTGGAGTACCGCTGGATCTTCATCGACGCGGCTCCGTTCACGTACCAGAACCTCAACCTCGGAGTGAGCCTGCCGCTCTGGCGGCCGGTCCCGCCGCGCTGACCCGACGGCCCCGGGGGGTGGCTCCCATCACCGCCACACCTCTCCCCCACCCCCCGAGGGTGATCGTCGGGCTAGAGCTCTTCCAGCTCCTTGCGCGCCCGATCGAGAATCTCGCGGACGCGCTCCGTCTCCTCGAAGTCCGACTTGGCCGCGGCCTTGAACGCCGCTTTCGACAAGCGTCCCCAGGTGGCCCAGATCTCGGCGGTCTCGGGCCCCATGGCGGAGCCCCAGTCCTTCCAGCCGTGCGCACGCTGCCAGATGCGGTCCACGTCCTCGCGGTTGAGCGACAGCTCCTCCCTACCCGCCTCGGTGAGGTGGTAGACCTTCTTGCCGTCCTCTTCCTGGATGCGGACGAGTCCCTCGTCCTCCAGCTGTTGTAGCACCGGGTAGATCGTCCCGGGGCTCGCGCGATACATCCCACCGGAGCGGTCCTCGAGGCGCTTCATGAGCTCGTAGCCGTGCCCGGGCGCATCGTCGAGCAGCGAAAGCAGGGCAAGACGAACCTCCCCCTGCCGAAAGAAGCGTCGCCCCGGACCCTTCCCCCGATGCCGACCTCTACGCCGGGAGCCCGTGCCGAAGTCGCCCCAGTCGAAGATCCAGTCGAAATCCATGCCACGCCTCCGGCTTCTCGTGCTGCACATCGTCATCCTCCCATCCCTGTGGGTCGATCGCCCGACCCCACGTACAATACATCGTGCACTATGTCGTACGATATGTCGGACTTGCGCGGCGGTCAACAGACACACCGCAGCCGTGTGCATGGGCTACTTGGAGTGCAGCTCCTCCAACTCCTCGAGCGTGCGCGGCCAATCGTCTCCGAGCAGGCGAGACATGCCCCGATCGGCCAGGACCTTCCCGCCCGTCTGGCATGTCGCGCAGTAGTTCGTCTCGCGGTCCGCGTACTTGATGCGCTGGATCGGGGAGCCGCACACCGGACAGGGCTCACCGTACCTCCCATGCGCGGCCATGTCGGGGTGGAACGCCGTGATCTTGTCGGGGAAGCGCTCTCCGAACTCCCGCCGCAACCGCTCGGTCCACTCCTCCAGCGAAGATCTCGTCACGTCGTAGAGGCGCTCGATCTCCTGCTCGGAGAGGTTCCCGGTCCTCTGCAGCGGAGACAGGCGGGCGAAGAGCAGGATCTCGTCGGAATGGGCGTTGCCGATCCCACTCAAGACACGCGGATCGGTGAGCGCTCGTTTGAGTGTGCGGTTCTCACGTGTCAGCGCGGCGGTGAAGTCCGCCAGGGACGCGTCGAGGACCTCGAGCCCGCCGGGGTCGAGCGCGGCCAGAGCGTCCTCTCCGCGGACGACGTGGAGCGACGCGCGCTTTTTCGTGGACTGCTCGGTCAGCAGGAGCGTGCCGTCGGGGAAATCGAAGGCCCCATGGGCCCGCTTCCTCGGCACGGCGGCCCCCGGCTTCGTCCACTTCAAGCGACCGGTGATCATCAAGTGGAAGACGAGAAAGAGGTCGTCCTCCATTTCCCAGACGATGCGCTTCCCGAGACGCCTGAAGCCGAGCACCCGGAGCCCCTCGGCGGAGGACAGAGGCGGATCCCAGGTCCGCATCAGGGACGGAGAGCGGACACGGATCCGCTCCAGGCGCTGGCCACGGATGGTACGATCCAGGCCTTCCAGGTAGGCCGTAATCTCGGGCAGCTCAGGCATGGGGCGCCTCGTGTCGGGACATCGACCAGCCTACGCCGACCCGGGCATCCGTCCAAGGGCCGGCCGACATCGAAGTTGCGAAGTGAGCCGCCATCCGGGAGGTTCAGCGTGGCATTGTTGCCGCCTCAACTACTTGGACCGAAGGAATGGCGAGGAGCCCGACCTGCACGCTGAGCGCCGCCCTGGCCGCGCTCGTGTTCGCCGCTAGCGGTGGCGTCACGGGAGCGGCGGCGCATCCACTTACGCCCTCCGGCGCACACGCGGCGGGCCACCAGGCCCACCATGCCGGGCTCGACGGGATGCCACAGCATCAGAAGCATCCCGGGCACCATGCCAGAGACGACTGCACTTGCCTCGGACCCTGCCCTGGGGGCGCGACGCCTCCACTCCGGGACGCGACTCCACCCATGGACCCGTTCGACTTCGATACGGTCGTCCGCGAGGAGCCGAGCGCGACGGTGGTGATCCACTCCGATCCGCGCTCGTACCTGCATCCGCTGCCCAACGGCCCTCCCCCGCGGCCGTAGGTCACGTTACGGCGGGCCGCCGCTCGGGTGCCAACGAGCGCCCATACGGGTCGGCGCTCGCCCGCTTCGCGCCCACTCCACAAACGCAGGGTCATCGAATGACACGACAGACCGTTGCGGCCCTTGCCGTGCTCGCCACGTCATGGGCCGCCGCCGCGCCCATCTCGGCACAGGAGACGCCGCCCCTGGTGCGCGGCCTCGTCACCGGATATGGCACCATCTCCTATTCCGC
>JASFUR010000368.1:0-3879 GCA_050050215.1 Gemmatimonadota bacterium | reverse complement strand
GCGCACGTCGAGCTCTGCAGGGACGCCGCGAAGCGGATCGACGGGAACCTGCTGATCCACCCGGTCGTCGGGCTCACGAACCCGGGCGACGTCGACTACTTCACCCGGGTACGCTGCTACGAGCACGTGCTGAAGCACACGCCGGCGCATACCGCGATGGTGAGCCTGCTCCCGCTCGCGATGCGGATGGGCGGGCCCCGGGAGGCGCTCTGGCACTCCATGATCCGCAAGAACTACGGCTGCACGCACTTCGTGGTCGGGCGCGACCACGCAGGTCCGCGCGACAAGTCGGGTGAGCCGTTCTACGGACCGTACGACGCGCAGGAGCTCGTCTCCAAGCATTCCGAAGAAGTCGGCATCGGCCTCGTGAAGTTCGAGGAGATCGTCTACAACGAGAGCAAAGGCGAGTACATGGCTCGCTCCGCGGTCGGCGAGGACGAGGAGATCGCCAGCCTGTCCGGCACCGAGTTCCGCCGTCGCCTCAAGGACGGCTCCGACATCCCGGCCTGGTTCAGCTTCCCCGAGATCATCGAGGAGCTCAGGAACCGCTACCCGAGCCGGGCGCGGCAGGGCTTCACCGTCTTCCTCACCGGCCTGTCGGGCTCCGGCAAATCGACGATCGCCAACATCCTCATGGCCAAGCTCATGGAGATCGGCACCAGGCCCGTGACCCTGCTCGACGGTGACATCGTGCGGAAGAACCTCTCCAGCGAGCTCGGGTTCAGCAAAGAGCACCGCGACCTCAACATCCGCCGCATCGGGTTCGTCGCCAGCGAGATCACCAAGAACCGCGGGGTCGCCATCTGCGCTCCGATCGCGCCCTACGCGTCGGTCCGGCGCGAGGTGCGCGAGCTGATCGATCCGCTCGGCGCCTTCATCGAGGTCTTCGTCTCCACGCCGCTCGAGGAGTGTGAGCGGCGCGACCGTAAGGGCCTCTATGCCAAGGCCAGGGCCGGCATCATCAAGGGCTTCACCGGTATCGACGATCCCTACGAGGCTCCGGAGAACGCCGAGATCGTCCTCGACACGATCAAGATGAGCCCCGAGGAATCCGCCGCTGAGGTCCTGCTCTACCTCGAGAACGAGGGCTTCATCGCGCCCTCGGCGTAGCTCGGATTGGTGCCTCCGGTCCGGCCGGGCCGGAGGCACCGCAGTGCGTCACAGCAGGCTGGCCTCCAGGCCTTCGACGAGCGCGTCGACGTCCGTGCTGTCGTTGTAGACGTACGGCGCCACGCGCACGACGCGACCCCGGACCGAGACGTGGACGCTCCGGGCCGCGAGGTCGGCCCGGACCTGCTCCGGGTTCTTTCCCGAAGGGAGACGTAGACCGAAAAGGTGTGCGCTGCCGCGCTCGCGGGCGTCCACTCCCAGCGCCTCCAGCCGGGGCGAGGCGAGCAGCTCGTCTCGCAGCGCCCGCACGTAGGCGGCGATATCGGCCACGCCCCAGCCGAGAAGCTGCTCCAAGGCCGCACCCAGCATCGGAACCAGAATGAAGTTCGCCGACTCACCCACGTCGTAGCGGGCGGCCCCGGACCGATAGCCGGTGGCTACGCCTGCGAGACCCGCGAAGTCGTCGCTTCCCTCCCTGCTCATCCACGTCTCTTCGAGCGGAGAGCCTTCCTCGTATCGCTCGCCGATATAGGCCACGCCGATCGAGTAGGGGCCGGTGAGCCACTTGTAGCCGGCACAGATGAGCGCATCCGGACGCACGGCCTGGATGTCGAACGGATCGGCACCGACGGACTGCGTGCCGTCGACCACGAACGCGGCACCGACCTCCCGAGCCCGCTCGCCGATCCGGGCCAGCTCGAAGCGCGTCCCGTCCTCCCAGTGCACCGACCCGATCGCCACCAGGGCGGTGTCGCCGTCGATGGCGTCGAGAATCGCCTCGTTCCAGGCGGCAGCGCGACCCGGACCCTCGACGGGCGGGGCCACGACCCTCATCTGCGCGCCGGCGCGCTCACACAGCATCCGCCACACGTGCACGTTCGACGGGAACTGGGCACCGAGCGTGACGACGTTCTGATGTCGCTCGAGCCGGGTGTTCCGGGCGATGATCGCGGTGCCGTACGAGACCGCCGGAATGACGGCCACGCGCTCGGGTGCGCTCAAGCCGATGAGGTCAGCGAACCGCGCTCGCACGACATCGCAGCCAGCGAAGAAGTCGTCGACCCCGAGACGGAACGGGGTCTGGCCGGCCCGGATCGCGGCGACCCCGGCCTCGGCCACGTCCGTCGACAGCGGCGCCATGTAGGCGCAGTTGAGATAGTGCTCCCGGGCCGGCAGGGCGAAGCGTGCCCGCTGGCACGCGAGTGGCTTCCGGGATTCCAACAGCTGCTACTCCAGAAGGTCGTCGCGGCCTCCGCTCCGAATGGGCGAGCGGAGGCCGCAACAGGCCCTTCCGGGAAGCTCAGTCGAACAGAACGACGTCGAAGTTGCTGGCGCTCGTCCCGCAGGCACTTCCGAGGAGCGTCTGATTGACACCGCTCGAGGAGGCGCCCGCAGCGACACTCAGATCGATGGCGCACGTGCCGGAGCGGCCGTCGCTGCCCACGAAGGCCACGTCACCCTCCATGGCGATGTCGATCGTGATCGCGGTCTCGCTGATGTCGATGTCCGCCGAGAGGTGCACGTCCGGAGCCCCGTTGAGCGTGAAGGCCACAGTCTCGGTCGGAACCACGCAGTTGATGAAGTCCACGTCGGCCTCGGCGCTGAGGACCGCTGTGCCGGCCTGCTGGTCGACGTCACCGGTGATCAGCCCGGAGATCGAGGTGGATCCACCGCCGAAGCACTCGTCCTGGCCCGCGATCACGTCGTCGTAGACGTCGCCGTAGGGGACGGCCGCGGGGCCGCCGGTGTTCAGCAGCGGAATGTCGATGCCCTGCAGGGCGACGAAGAAGGCGGAGACCAGTGCCTGGGCCTCGAGCGGCGTCAGGGCGTCACCCGAGTTGCCGGTGGGATCATCGCCTCCACATGCCGACGTGCTCAGCATGGCGGCGGCGAGGGCGGGAACCATGAGGGATCGGATTCGACGCGGGAGCATGGCGTCCTCCTTCGAACTGATGGTGGCGTGGGTGGTTGCAGCCAACCTAGCCCACCCCGGGCTCGAATGCGTAGGGCTTTCTTCCGGACGCGCGCCTAGGGAATCGGTGACACCACCCGGAAGACGCTCTCGTCGCGGCCGGGAATCATGAATACCACGGCTTCGTCACCGACGAAGTCGGGGAAGGCGAGCTGGCTCGCCTCCTCGCTGTCCGCGAGGCGCGTGACCCGCCCTTCGTCCCGGTCGTATACGAAGATTCCGGGCTCTTCACGACCACCGAACATCCGCCGCACGCGAGGCGTGGAGAAGGCCAGCTTACGTCCGCTCGAGTGCCACGCGACCTTCCGCGTCGGCATGCCGAGATCCAGAATCTCCTCGCAGCGACCCTCGCCGAGAAACCGGTAGATCTTCGTCGTGCCGGTGCGCTCGTCGCGGGCGGCCACCTCGCGTCCGTCCTGGGACATGATCGGGGTGGAGAGCTCCATCCCCTCGCAGGGCACCACGGGTTGCCCGAGCGGCTCGACCGTCGCGGGCAGATCCTCCGTGGCGTACACCACTTCGTAGTCGCGATAGAGGAGCCCTTCGAACCAGCTCGTCAGGATCCGGTACCGCACCGACGCGTCGTCTTGCGCCAGGATACCGACGGACGGGTACTGATCCCGCATCTGCGGGTCGGCGTAGAAGGGCCTCACGTCCCCGGTCCGACCCCCGTAGGCCGCGTCGAACACCTCGTCGGCGTCGAAGAAGGCGAGCCCCACGCTCGCGGGTCCGGGCGTCACGAAGTAGCGCCCGTCCGGCGTCGGGATGAAGTCGATGGTGCCGGGCGCGACCCGGTT
>JASFUR010000367.1:0-3892 GCA_050050215.1 Gemmatimonadota bacterium | reverse complement strand
GTCAGGAACGTCCCCGCGATGGAGCCCGCCGTCGCCGCGGCGCTGACGTCGCCGGCGCGTCGCCCCACCGTGCCCAGGCTCTCCGTGTCCGCCTGGACCAGGTAGGGTACCACGGCCCCCAGGCAGAGGACGGGAGGGGCGAACAACACGACGGCGCTCGCGATCGCCCCGGGAATGAAGCCCAGCACGTCCCTGGCCATCCACGGGAAATCGCCGCCCAGGACCGGGAGCACTCCCGTGAGCCCCGCGACCGCGAGTACCGTGGACAGGGGTAGCGCGCCCGAGTCCGCCAGGCGTCCGCCGAGATGGCTGCCGATTGCCAACGCGGCCAGGATGACCCCGATGACCGCGGTCCAGGGCACAGCCGAGAGCCCGAACACGGGCGCGATCAGGCGCGCGCCGGCGATCTCGATGGTCAGGACCGCGAAGCCCGAGAGAAACGCCAGTGCGAATAGCCCCAGGCGGGCACGCGAAGGGTCGTCCGGCCGCCCCTCCACCGTCAAGCCGCCTCGCGGACGAGGCCGACCAGCTCACGAAGCGTCGTACGCCCGTGGTCCCTGGCGTACCAGCGGCGCACGACCTTGTACCGCTCCGGCGAGGGCATCGCGAGCCCCTCGCTGAGCACCCAGTCCTGGAGCTCGCCGGGTCTCGGACCCCACCAGCCCATTTCCCCGAAGTCCTCGTCATAGACGATGACCACCGGAATGGACCGGCTCCGTCCGTTCGTCAGGTGGTTGTCCATCAGGTCGGGATTGTCGTCCCTGGAGACGACGCGCAGGTCCCAGCCCACTTCCTCGGCGAGGCGGGCGACCACGGGCAGCGTGTTCACCGCGTCCCCGCACCAGTCCTCCGAGATCGCGAGCAGGTGCCGCGAGCCCGACAGGGTGCGCGCTTCGGCGACGAGCTCCTCCGGCAGGCGTACGCGCTCGTACACGCCGTGCCATAGGTCACGGTTCTTCTCGACGCCCTCGAGGTACTCCTCGAACGTGGCGGCGGCCTCGAAGCGCGCTCGGTCCAAAGGTAGGGCCGTGGCTGGAGTGGTCGGCTGATCGGAAGCGAGAACAACATGGTTCATCGCCTTCCGAATCCGAATGGGTTCCCGCCCGGGTCAGGCCATCTGAGCCGCGCGCTTCGCCGCCTTCTTCCGGAGGTTGGGATCGAGGATGCGCTTGCGCAGACGGATCGCGTCGGGCGTCACCTCGATGAGCTCGTCGTCCTCGATGAACTCGAGGCCCAGCTCGAGCGTGATCGGCCGCGGGGGCTCGAGCTTGATGTTCTCGTCCGACGCGGTGGTACGCATGTTCGTGAGCTTCTTCTCCTTGCTCACGTTGACGTCCATGTCGTCCGTGCGCGAGTTCTCGCCCACGACCATGCCGCCGTACGCCTCGTCGCCCGGCTTCACGAACAGCGTCGCCCGCTCCTGCAGGCCGAAGAGCGCGAAGCCGACGGCCTTCCCGGTCCGGTCCGCGACGAGCACCCCGCGGGTGCGTCCCTTGATGGGCCCGGCCCACTCGCCCCACGAGTCGAACTGGTGGTGCAGGATGCCCTCTCCCTTCGTGTCCGTCATGAACTCCGAGCGATACCCGAAGAGCCCTCGGGCCGGAACGCGGAAGCGGAGGCGCGTCGTCCCCGAGTCACCCATCGGGCGCATCTCGGTCATCTCGCCGCGCCGTGCCCCGAGCTTCTCGATGACCGTGCCGACCATGTCCGAGGGGACCTCGACCACGGCTTCCTCGTAGGGCTCCTCGACCGTGCCGGCATCGGTCTTCCGGGTGATCACTCTGGGACGCGACACCTGGAATTCGTACCCCTCGCGGCGCATGGTCTCCATGAGGATGGAGAGGTGCAGCTCGCCCCGCCCGCTCACCGTGAAGGTGTCGGGCTGCTCGGTGTCCTCCACGCGGAGCGCGACGTTCCGCTCGAGCTCCCGGAAGAGGCGCTCCCTGAGCTGGCGCGTGGTGACGTAGGCCCCGGACTGACCAGCGAACGGCGAGTTGTTCACCGCGAAGTCGACGGAGAGCGTGGGCTCTTCGACCGCGATGCCCTCGAGCCTCTCACGATGTTCCGGATCGGTCACGGTCTTCCCGATCTCGACCCCTTCAAGCCCGGCGAGCGCCACGATGTCGCCCGCGCCCGCCTCCTCCACCTCGATGCGCTCGAGCCCGCTGAACACGTAGAGCTTCGAGACCTTGGCCTCCTCCGCCTCGCTCTGGCTCTCGACCATGCCGGCCTCACCCAGATCGAGAAGGGCGACGCGCTCTCCGACGTGCACGGAGCCACGCTCGATGCGCCCGATAGCGATGCGCCCGACGTACGGCGAGTGGTCGAGGGTCGACACGAGCATCTGGAACGGACCATCCGGATCGACGTTCGGCTCGGGGAAATGCGATACGATGGCGTCGAAGAGGGGCGCGAGGTCTCCGCCCGAAGCGTCGGGCTCGGCCGACGCCCAGCCGTCACGACCGACCGCGTAGAGAAACGGCGCGTCGAGCTGTGCGTCCGTCGCGTCCAGGTCCATGAAGAGCTCCAGCACTTCGTCGTGCACCTCGAGCGGCCTGGCGTCTCCGCGGTCGACCTTGTTGATGACGACAAGAGGCTGCAGCCCGAGCTCCAGCGCCTTGCGGGTCACGAAGCGCGTCTGGGGCATCGGGCCCTCGGCGGCATCGACGAGGAGAACGACGCCGTCGACCATCCTGAGGATGCGCTCGACCTCGCCGCCGAAGTCGGCGTGCCCGGGCGTGTCGACGATGTTGATCTTCACGTCCTTCCAGCTGACCGCGGTGTTCTTGGCGAGAATCGTGATGCCCCGCTCGCGCTCGAGCGGGTTCGAGTCCATCACGCGCTCCTGAACGGCCTGGTTCTCACGGAAGACGCCGGCCTGTCTGAACATCTGGTCGACCAGGGTGGTCTTCCCGTGATCGACGTGCGCGATGATGGCGATGTTGCGGATCTGCATGTATCGAGAGCGGGCTGGGCCCGCGAAGCGCTGAAGGGAAGCCGCCGCATCGTGCGGACAGCCTGTAAATCTAACGGATCGAGTGGCCGAGACTAATCAGGAAGGCCCCCTCTGTATCTTCGGTTTCCAGCGGGTCGGGCCGAAAAAACCCTTGCGGCGGAACCCGGCCGAGGACGATTCGTGTAGGAGCGGGTATCGTCGACAGCGGAGGTCCAACCGATGATCCTTCCCACGATCCGTGCGTCGTTCTCGAGGAGCGACGTTCTCCACCTGGTTCGATTGCTGGGCAAAGAGGACGAGGAGCTGCGGCAGGGTGCCGAGCGGCGACTCGAGGAGGAGGGTGCGGACGCGATCCTCGACGACCCGCGGCTCCTCTCCGCGCTGCTGACCGACCCGGTCGCCTCGGCACCGACGAACCTGGTGTTCTACGTCCTCGTGCGCCACGCACTGCTCGAGGTCGGGATCGACGACCGCGGCACGGCGGACTACGTCGCCTCCCTGATCGTCGCATTCGGTCAGTCGGGGCGAGCGTACCGCCCCTCCGCGACCACGCCGGAGGAGTACCACTACCTGGTCGACATGGTGGAGCGCATCGCCGACGCCGATCAGCGCGAGGCGTTCTTGCTCCGGTCCCACCTGGGCAACTTCTCGCTCTGGCTATCCGGTCTGTTCCCGGACTACCTGGCCGCGAGGGTACGGCGCAGAGGGGCGCCCGACTACCGCTACTACGAGCGCATGGGTACCACGGGATACCACCTGGCTTCCCGGAGCCCCGAGGCCAGAACCCTGGGGCTCGACAAGCTGCTCCGCGACGTGGCGGACCACTTCTCGGGTGTGCGCTCGGCGCTCAACCTCGTGTCGGACCGATACCTGTGGCCCAGCGGAGGCGATCCGGTGAACCGTTTGCTGCGTGAGGTCGCCAACCGAGTGGGCTGA
>JASFUR010000366.1:0-3919 GCA_050050215.1 Gemmatimonadota bacterium | reverse complement strand
GAGAACCTGCGTCTCGCGATCGAGGGCCCTCGCGCCGAGGACATCCAGGCGGCCCGCTCCGAGCTGCGGGCCGCCGAGAACGCGCTCGAGCTCGCACGCCACCGCCTGGCCAATACGCGGCTCTACGCTCCGGCGGACGGCACGGTGCTGACCCGCATCCTCGAGCCGGGCGCCGTCGTGCTCCCCAACTCGCCGGTGTACACGCTGGCCCTCGCCGACGGGGTCTGGGTGCGCGCGTACCTGTCCGAGCGCGACCTGGGTCGCGTCTTCCCCGGCATGAAGGCCGAGATCACGAGCGACTCGTTTCCCGACCGCCCGCACGAAGGCTGGGTGGGGTTCATCTCACCGACGGCGGAGTTCACGCCGAAGCCGGTCGAGACGCCGGATCTGCGCACCAGCCTCGTCTATCGCGTCCGGATCTACGTCCGGGCTCCGGATCACACCCTGCGCCAGGGGATGCCGGTGACCGTGCGGCTGTCCCTGGCACAGACGCCGCCCCCGGTCGCGGACCCTCCGAGCGACGCCCCGGAGCCGAAGACGAGCGATCCGTCGGGTGGCGTCGAGGCGTCGAACGCCGGGTCCGTGCCGCCGCCGCCCCCGAAGCGGCCTGCGCCTTGAGCGCCATTCCGGTCGACGCTTCGACCGAAGACGTGGTGGTCGAGGCCGTCGAGCTCCGGAAGTCGTTCGGAGCCGGCCCCGCGCGCGTCGCGGCGTTGCGCGCGCTCCGGGCGCGCGTGCATCGCGGTCGGATCACCGGTCTGGTCGGACCGGATGGTGCCGGCAAGACCACGTTCCTCCGCCTGGTCGCGGGGCTGCTGCTGCCGGACGCGGGCGGGCTCCGCGTCCTGGGGATCGACACCGCGGCAGGCGCCGATCGTCTTCGGGGCCGCGTGGGCTACATGCCTCAGCGCTTCGGTCTCTACGAAGACCTCTCCGTCTCGGAGAACCTCGAGCTCTATGCAGACCTCTACGGGCTCTCGCCCACCGAGCGGGAGAGCCGCTTCGCGGAGCTACGACGGTTCACGGGACTGGGCCCCTTCGGAAGCCGCCTCGCCGGGCGCCTCTCGGGAGGGATGAAGCAGAAGCTCGGACTCGCGTGCACCCTCGTGCAGCCGCCGGAGCTGCTGCTGCTCGACGAGCCGAGCGTGGGTGTCGACCCGATCTCGCGGCGTGAGCTCTGGAAGATCGTCCTCCGCCTCGTCGCCGGAGGCATGAGCGTCGTGTGGAGCACGGCCTATCAGGACGAGGCCGAACGCTGCGACGACGTGATCGTCCTGCACGAAGGGCAGCTGCTCGCCGCCGGCCGTCCCGCCGAGCTGCTCGAGCCGGTACGGGGGCGGGCCTTCACGCTGACGTCGACTGCCTCGCAGCGACGCCGTGCGGCCCGGCGGGCGAAGGCTCTGCCCGGAGTGCTCGACGCGGGCGTTCAGGGCCGCAGCGTGCGCGTGCTCCTGGCCGAAGGCGCGCGATGCCCCGAGCCCCGGGAGCTCCTCCCCGAGGCCGACGGACTCCCGGACCATCTCGAGCCCGTGGCCCCGCGCTTCGAGGACGTCTTCGTCACGCTTCTCCACGAGCGGATGAGCGCGACCCCGCGACCCGTCCCCGCCGTCGATCGCGATCGGATCGCGGCGGACGCGCCCCGCGCCCCCGACTCCCCAGCCGTGATCGAGATCCGCGACCTGACGCGCGACTTCGGCGACTTCCGGGCCGTCGACCGTGTGAGCTTCGAGGTCGCGCGAGGTGAGATCTTCGGCCTGCTCGGGCCCAACGGCGCCGGGAAGTCCACGACCTTTCGCATGCTGTGCGGCCTGCTCCCTCCGTCCAGTGGACAGGCCCGCGTCCTCGGCATCGACCTGCGACGCTCTGCGCCACGGGCCCGAGCCCGCATCGGCTACATGTCGCAGCGATTCTCACTGTACGGCGCCCTCAGCGTCGGGCAGAACCTGCGCTTCTTCGGCAGCGCCTATGGCCTGCGCGGCGCCCGGCAGCGCGCGCGGATCGCCTGGGCGCTCGAGGCGCTGGACCTGGCCTCCCTGGTCGAGCGGACGAGCGACGATCTGCCGGTCGGCTTCAAGCAGCGCCTGGCGCTCGGCGTGGCGCTGCTCCACGAGCCCGAGATCCTCTTCCTCGACGAGCCGACCTCCGGCGTGGATCCTCTCACGCGCCGTGAGTTCTGGGACCGTATCAACGGTCTCGCGGAAGCGGGCGTGACCGTCATGGTGACGACCCACTTCCTCGACGAGGCCGAGTATTGCGACCGGCTGGGCATCATCGATCGGGGTCGGCTGATCGCACTCGGCTCTCCCGACGAGCTGAAGCAGCCCTATCGCGGCGCCGACCACCCCGATCCCACCCTCGACGACGCGTTCGTCTCCCTGGTCGAGGCCCACGAGCAGGAGCAGGCGCATTGAACGCCCCCGGACGTGCCCGCTCGCGCATGCGTCTTCGCGGACTGATCCGCAAGGAGACGCTGCAGATCCTCCGCGATCCCAGCAGCATCGCGATCGCCTTCGTGCTGCCGCTCGCGCTGCTCCTGCTCTTCGGCTACGGGATCTCCCTCGACGCCCGCAAGGTCCCCGTGGCGCTGGTCGTCGAGAACCCCACGGAGGAGGCGGCGAGCTTCACCGCCTCCTTCTCGCACTCGCCGTACTTCGAGCCGCGCGCGCACCTCGACCGGCGAGGAGCCGAGGAGGCGCTCTTCGATGGAGACGTCGCGGCCGTCGTCGTTCTGCGCAACGACTTCTCACGCCGGCTGCATGATCCCCGTGGCGCTCCGATCCAGGTCCTGGTGAGTGGCACCGACGCCAATACGGCACGCCTCATCAGCGGCTACATCGAGGGTGCGTGGCATGCGTGGCTCGATCAGATGGCCCACGCGAGCGGCATCCGCCTGAACGCGCCCGTCGCGATCGAGTCGCGCGTATGGTTCAACCCGGCGGTGCGCAGCCGGAACTTCCTCGTTCCCGGGCTCATCGCCATCATCATGACGCTGATCGGAGCGTTGCTGACGGCCCTGGTCGTGGCTCGGGAATGGGAGCGGGGCACCATGGAGGCATTGCTCGTGACCCCCGTCGAGACACGCGAGCTCCTGCTCGGCAAGGTCGTCCCCTACTTCGTGCTGGGGATGGGTGGGATGGCGCTCTCCGTCGTCACGGCGATCACGCTCTTCGACGTGCCCTTCCGAGGGTCCTTTCTCGTGCTGATGCTGTGCTCCGCGCTCTTCCTGCTCGCGGCGCTGGGCATGGGGCTGCTGATCTCCACGGTCTCGAAGAACCAGTTCGTCGCCGGCCAGATCGCCATCATCGTGACCTTCCTGCCGGCCTTCATCCTGTCGGGGTTCATCTTCGACATCGAAGCGATGCCTCGGGTCGTGCAGTGGATCACCCACCTGATCGCCGCTCGCTACTTCGTCGCCATCCTCCAGACGATCTTCCTCGCCGGGAACGTCTGGAGCGTCATCGTGCCGAACGCGCTCGCCCTCGCTGCGATGGCCGTCTTCTTTCTCGGCATGACCCGGCGGCGGACGCTCGAGCGGCTGGAATGAGCGTCGTGTGGCAGCAGATCCGGGCCCTGGTCGTGAAGGAGCTCCTCGCCGTCTGGAAGGACCCTCGCAGCCGATTCGTCCTGATCGGTCCCCCGATCATCCAGCTCATGGTCTTCGGCTACGCCGCGACCTACGACCTCCAGAACGTCCCCGTCGCGTTCTACGTCGAGGATGCCGGCGGGGATGCGCGCGATCTCGTGGCGCGCTTCGAGGCATCGCCGGTCTTCCGGACGGTCGCGTGGCTGGAAGACGATGCCGACATCGCCCGCGTGATCGACCGCCGAGACGCGACCCTCGTCGTGCATCTCGGGCAGAGCTTCTCGCGCGATCTCCGGATCGCTCGTCCCGCTCGCGTCCAGCTCGTGGTGGACGGAC
>JASFUR010000365.1:0-3932 GCA_050050215.1 Gemmatimonadota bacterium | reverse complement strand
TGGCGAGGCGGTGCACGTGAGGCCGGAAGCCCACGCCCTGGACCACCCCGGTGACCGTGGCCTCGATGGCGAGCAGGTCGTCCGGTCGCATCGCCTCCAGCCGGGGACGATCGTCGGGGCCCAGGCCCGCTGGGAGCGCGAGCGCCCGGGACGGGGGTTGCAGCGAGCCGATCACTTTGCCTCGGCCTCCACGGGACGAGTCACCTGGCTTCGGAGAAAGTCGTACCACTCCTCGAGCCCCTCGCCGGTCAGAGCCGACGTCGTGAAGAACTTCAGGTCGGGATTCACCTCGAGCGCGGACGCCCTGGCCTTCACGATGTCGAACGGCACGTGAGGCAGGAGGTCCGTCTTGGTGAAGACCACGTAGCTCGCCTGCTGGAACATCTTCGGGTACTTGAGTGGCTTGTCTTCACCCTCGGTCACGCTGAAGAGGACGATCTTCGCCGTCTCTCCCAGGTCCCAGCTCGCGGGACAGACCAGGTTGCCCACGTTCTCGATGAAGAGGAGGTCGATCGCGCTCAGCTCGAGTCCCTCGAGGGCTTCCGTGACCTGGCTGGCGTCGAGGTGACACGCGCCGCCGGTCACGACCGCCTGGACGAGATGGTCCGTCCACTGCGCGATCCGATCGGCGTCGTTCTGCGTCTGGACGTCGCCCGTCACGACCGCCATGTGGATCTCGCCGCCGAGGTCCTGCAGCGTCTTCTCGAGCAGCTGTGTTTTTCCCGAGCCCGGCGAGGACACGAGATTGAAGGAGGGGATGCCGACTCCTTGGAGTCGTGCACGTACGTCACGGGCGAGCGCGTCGTTGCGCTCCATGACCCGTTCGCGGATCTCAATTCGGCGGACCGTCATCGTCCAAATCCAGGTAGCTGACTCTCAGATCGTCACCGGGGATGAGCTCGAGCTCGGCGCGGGCGCCGCGGAACGGTGCCTGCTCGAACAGAGCCTCCAGACAGAAGCGCAGGTTCTCGGGCTCGACCCCGGATTCGAAACCGACGACCAGGCCGACTTCGCGGACGCGCGCGAGCGCCGCGAGACCGACCTGATCCTGCGCGATACGACAGACTTCCATTGCGATGCTCATCTCATGCACGCGTCGCCGCCTCCTCGGAGGCTGGAGGCTCGCGCGCCTCCGCCTCGTCGTCTCGTCTGGCGGCCTGGTGACCCCAGGAGACGAGCTGGGCTTCCACCGCCTCGATGAGATCGGGGACGGTGCGCCTCACCACCTCGGAGATCGGCTCGTACGCCTCCACCTGCTCGGGCTCGATGCCCAGCGCGACCGCCACGGGAGGGAAGGTCCCCCGCAGCTCCGCGACCGCGAACACCTCGCTCAGGTCGATCTGATGCGGCGAGATCTTGTTGCGCAGATAGCGTGGGATCTCCTCGTGCTCGAGGCGCACGAGCGTGCCTGGCTCTCGGCCCGCCTTCACCGCGTCGACCACGATCATGCGGTCCGCCTGCTCGATCTGGGGAAGGAGGCGCATGCCCCAGACCCCTCCATCGAGGAATTGGAGCGTCGGGCCCTCGATCCACCCCCGGGAGATGGTCTCGACGACCTCGACACCCAACCCGTCGTCGCCCATCAAGGGGCTTCCCGCACCGAGCACCAACGTGACGCCGTCAGTCATCGACGAATTCGACGTCGGCACGGACGGTGCGGTTGCCGCTGATGATGGACGAAATCGTGCTCTCGCGGTGGAGCACGTCGGAGCGGATCGACAGGTAGACGTGGACCGGGATGAACATCAGCCAGAACCACGTGACGAAGTGGTGCACGAAGCGCACCATCTGCGCCCCGCCTGCCAGCGACCCGACCCAGCCGAAGGTGTTGAAGAAGAATCCGCCCGGATTCGCCAACCCGAACAGGTAGAATCCGGTGACCACCTGGATGATGGCCAGCACGTAGATGCCCGTGTACGACATCTGCTGTATCGGGTTGTGCCCCAGGTACTGCGGCGCTTCCTCCTGCCGGATGAACAGGTACGCCCGGACCACTTTGAACATGTTGGCCCAGTCGCTCTTCTTGATCGGGAAGAGCGCCCTCCAGCGCTCGAACTTGTTCCCCATGAAGAGCCAGTAGAAGCGCAGGATCCCCGTCGCGACGAGCACGCCCGCCGCCGCGAAGTGCACGAAGCGGAACCGCCCCATGAGGAACTGGTCGGTCGCGTTGCCCGACGTGTAGAAGTAGGGCCTTCCGATGTAGAAGCCCGTGACGACGAGCGTGACGATGCACGCGGCCGCGATCCAGTGCATGGCCCGGATCGGCCAGTGCCAGAGGTAGACGCTCTTGTAGTCGACGGCCGCCTTGCGGGTCAGGCTTTCGGTCGCCGTGGCCGTGGACGTGTTCATTATTGCACCCTCACCCGCACCACTTCGTTGCCCGTCGCGTCCAGCACGTGGGCGCCGCAGGCCATGCACGGGTCGAACGAGTGGATCGTCCTGAGGATCTCGATCGGACGCTCGGGATCGACAAGCGGATGGTTGTCCATCAGCGCGGCCTCGTAGGGGCCGTTGGCTCCCGCCGCGTCACGCGGCGAGCAGTTCCACGTGCTGGGCACGACCGCCTGGTAGTGGCGAATCGCGCCGTTCTCGATTTGGACCCAATGGCCCAGCGTGCCGCGCGCGGCCTCGAGCATGCCGTACCCTCTGGCCGGCGAAGGCCAGCTGTCCGGCTCCCAGAGCTCGCCGTTGAACGTCTGCACGTTTCCGGCGCTGACCCGCGCGATGAGGTTCTCGAACCAATCCTCCATCTTGCGGGCGATCAGGACCGTCTCGATGCCTCGGGCCGCCGTGCGGCCCAGCGTCGAGAAGAGCGCCTCGGCACCCACACCGAGTCCACCGAGCGTGTCGTTCACGAGGCCCTGCACGTCGTCGTGGCCCGAGGCATACGCGACCAGCATGCGGGCCAGAGGCCCGACCTCGGTCGCGCGGCCCTGGTACCTCGGCGCCTTCATCCAGGTGTACTTGTCGTAGTCCTGGAGGTACTCCCACGGTGGCTCCGGGCCGGTGTAGCGCGGCGTCGTCTCGCCGTCCCAGGGGTGCAGGGGTTGGTCGTCCCCGCCCGAGTACTCGTACCAGGAGCTGGTGACCTCTTCGCGGACCTCCATCTGGTCGAACGGAACGACCTCGGAGAGGTTCCGGTCGAAGATGACGCCGCTGGGGAGATAGAAGGAATCCTTGTCCCCGTACTGGCCGTTCTCGGGCCATTCGCCGGACGACATGTAGTTCGTCACGCCGCCGCCGATGGCGGCCCATTCCGGATAGAACGAGGCGATGGCCTGCAGATCGGGCCAGTACACCTGCTCCACGAACGTCCGGGCCTTCGTGATCAGGTCTCGGATCTTCGAGAAGCTCTCGGCATTGATCGTGCCCGTATCCTCGAGGTTGATCGCCGAGGCCATCCCGCCCACCAGGAAGTTCGGGTGCGGGTTCTTGCCCCCGAAGATCGTGTGGAGGCGGATCACGTCACGCTGCCAGTCGAGTGCCTCCAGGTAGTGCGCGACCGCCATGAGGTTGGCCTCGGGCGGAAGGTTGTACGCCGGATGCCCCCAATAGCCGTTCGTGAAGATCCCGAGCTGGCCGGACTGCACGAAGCGGTTCACGCGGTCCTGGACCTCGGCGAAGTAGGTCGCCGAGTTGTTCGGCCAGGGCGAGATGCTGCGGGCCAGGGCCGAGGTCCCCGCGGGATCCGCGGAGAGCGCGCTGACCACGTCCACCCAGTCGAGTGCGTGTAGATGGTAGAAGTGGATCACGTGATCCTGCACGGTCTGCATGCCGTGCACGAGGTTGCGGATGAGACCGCCTGCGGCCGGGACCTCGATGCCCAGGGCGTCCTCGACGGCGCGGCAAGACGCGATCGCGTGCACGACCGTGCACACACCGCAGATGCGCTGCGTGAACGCCCAGGCGTCGCGCGGGTCGCGTCCCTCCAG
>JASFUR010000364.1:0-3945 GCA_050050215.1 Gemmatimonadota bacterium | reverse complement strand
GGAGCAGTTGGCCGTGATCGCTTCGGATTCTCGCCACGGAGTCCAGCATGACGACGACGACGCTCGCCACGATGGCGAGGATGAGCGCCACGTCGAACGCGCGACCCCAGAACGACTCGGTCTCGAAGATGACGTGGTACGTCGCGGCGCGACGGGAACCGGCCGGGTCTGCGGGTGCGATCATGGCGATCCTTCGGGTCGAAGGGGACGTCGGTCGACGGCTCGAAGGTAGCGTTCCGCGTGTCCCCTGCTACGCCCCCCGCCTTACTTTCCCGCCATGATCCCCTATCGGGCGGCCCCGGCCGCATGAGCCCCGAGCGTGACGAGCGCCTCGCGGCCTATCGCGAGAAGCGGAAGGCGTCGCGGACGCCCGAGCCGTTCGGGGGCCGGGTGGTCGCCGGTGGTAGCATCTTCGTGGTGCAGAAGCATGCGGCCCGCAGCCTCCATTGGGACCTGCGCCTGGAGCTCGATGGAGTGCTCCTCTCGTGGGCTGTTCCCAAGGGCCCCTCGCCCAACCAGGCCGACAAGCGGCTGGCCATGCAGACCGAGGATCATCCGCTCGAGTATGCCGAGTTCGAGGGCGTCATCCCCGAGGGTGAGTATGGCGCCGGCGCCATGATCGTGTGGGACCGCGGGACGTGGATCCCGATCGAAGATCCGCACGAGGGCCTCGAGAAGGGGAAGCTCCTCTTCGAGCTGCGTGGTCACAAGCTCCATGGCAACTGGACGCTCGTGAAGACCAAGCAGGCCGAGAACTCGTGGCTCTTCATCAAGGAGCGCGACGGGTACATGGACCCCGATGCCTCGACGGGGGACTACGCGGACGACTCGATCTACTCGGGGCTCACGGTCGACGAGTTTCCCCGGGCCGACCAGCTCGCCGACGATCTCGCGGAGTCGCTGGGCGAGCTGGGAGTGAAGTCGGGTACCGTGCATGCCGACGACGTGAGCCTGATGCTCGCCTCCTCCAGCGAGCAGCCGTTCAGCCGCGACGGGTGGATCTTCGAGCTCAAGCTCGACGGCTACCGGCTCCTGGCCGAGCGCTCCCACGGCGAGGCGTATCTCAGGTCGCGCGCAGGCCATGACCTGACCGGCACCTTCCCCGAGATTGCCCGGGCGGTGAGAGGGCTTCCGTACGAGGGGCTCGTCCTCGACGGAGAGGTGGTCGTCAACGACGCGGAGGGAAGACCGTCCTTCTCCCGGCTCCAGAGGCGGGGGCGGATCGTGAACCGCGATGACGCGCTGCGAAGCAGCGTGGAGCTGCCCGCCGTCTACCACGCGTTCGACATCCTGGGGCTCGAGGGCTACGACCTCCGCAAGCTGCCGCTCCTGGAGCGCAAGGAGATCCTCAGGGACGTGCTTCCGTCGGTGGGTCCGATCCGATACACCGACCACCTCGTCGAGACCGGTGAGCTGATGTACGAGCACGTGCAGCGCATGGGGCTCGAGGGGATCGTCGGCAAGAAGGCGGACTCCCCGTACCGCGGCGGGCGCTCGAAGAGCTGGGTGAAGGTCAGGACGGTTCAGGTCGACGACTTCGTGGTCGTGGGGTGGACCGACCCGAAGGGCTCCAGGGGCGGGTTCGGGTCGCTTCACGTCGCCCAATACGACGGCGACGACCTCGTGTACCTGGGGAGCGTCGGCAGCGGCTTCAAGGACTCCGAGCTCGACGAGGTCCTCGAAGCGCTACGGGAGATCGAGGTCGACGCATGCCCGTGCGTCTCGGGTGAGATTCCGAAGGGGAGGGGTCATCACTGGACCGAGCCGCGCCTGGTCGCGGAGGTGAAGTACAAGGAGCTGACCGACCACGGGCTCCTGAGACAGCCGTCGTTCGGACGATTCCGCGACGACAAGCCTCCGGAGGAGTGTCTGCTGGAGGCAACCCCCATGGACGGACCGGACGAGCCGGAGCCGGTAGTGGCCGTGGAGGAGAGGTCGATCTCGTTCACGAACCTCGACAAGGTCTTCTGGCCCGAGGAGGGCTACACGAAGGGCGACCTCATCGAGTACCACCGCACGATCTCCGAGTGGATGCTGGCGTACCTGGAGGACCGTCCGCTCGTGATGACGCGGTATCCGGACGGAATCGAGGGCAAGTCGTTCTTCCAGAAGGACGCACCGCCCTACGCGCCGGACTGGTTCAAGCGGGTCACGCTCTGGAGCGAGGGATCGGAGCGCGAGCTCTCGTACTTCGTGGCCGACGACGTGGAGTCGCTCCTCTACGTGATCAACCTGGGCACGATCCCGCTGCACATCTGGTCGAGCCGCATCGATACGCTCGCCAACCCGGACTGGTGCATTCTCGATCTCGATCCCAAGGAGGCTCCGTTCGCGGACGTCGTGCGGATCGCGCTCGAGCTGCACGAGATCTGCGAGGAGATCGGCCTGCCGTCCTTCGCGAAGACGAGCGGGTCTTCGGGCATCCACGTGCTCGTGCCGCTGGGTCGGCAGCTCACGTACGAGCAGTCACGTACGCTTGGTCAGCTCCTCGCCCGGGTGGCAGTGGCCGAGCTCCCCGAGATCGCGACGCTGATCCGCAACCCCGACCGTCGGGAGGGGAAGGTCTACATCGACTTCGTCCAGAACGGGCACGGCCGGCTCATCGCCGCGCCGTTCACCGTGCGACCGCTGCCGGCGGCCCCCGTATCGACTCCTCTCGAGTGGCGCGAGGTCAACAAGCGGCTCCGCATCGAGAGCCACACCATCAAGAGCGTGCCACGTCGGATGAAGCGGCTCGAAGCGGACCCCATGCGGCCCGTCCTGGATTTGGAGCCGGACCTGCTGGGTGCCCTCGACCGGCTTACGCGCTGGTTGGACTGATTCGCGCCCATCCTCGCGATCTGGACATGGCGGGGCTCCGTGGGCTCGAGGATCCGAACGTTTCCCTTGGTGACGATGTAGAGCGAGCTTCCTGGGTCTGGGACCTCGAACAGATCGGCGCCCCGACCGAACGTGCTCACGCGCATCGCCTCCGCGCAGTGTGTCAGCTCGGAATCGTCGAGCGTCCGAAGGAGTGGAACCTTGGCGAGGAAGTCGGGCTTTGAGGCCGTGCAGGCGCTGGCGGTGGTCGAGACGAGGGGACGTGGATATCGGCATCGATCGGAGGATTGGGCTGCTTGAGGCCAGAGTGGTGCTGAACCGGGTCGCCGGACGGGACGCGCGACGACTCTTGGTTGCGTTGGCCCTGACGTTGATGGCGACACCCGTCGCCGCCCAACAGGGGGCCGTCCAGGGGCGCATCCATGACGACGACGGTGCCGCCGTGTCGGGCGTGATCGTGACCCTCGTCCGGGACTCCGCGGTGATCGCGGGGACGAATACCGACCCGCTCGGCTCGTTCCGCATCCCGCCGGTCGCAGCCGGCCCGTATACGTTCCGGGTGCTCGGGATCGGCTACGCCGAGTACAGCGAGGAGATCACCGTTCCCGCGGACGGAACGGTGGAGCTCGAGATCACGGTGACGCGGGAGGCTGTGGAGCTCCAAGGCATCTCGGTCGAGGCCCAGGCCTCGCGGGAGCGGGTTCGGTTCGAGCAGGTCGGGGGCGCGACGGTTCGGGAGCTTAGCGCCGCCGAGCTGCGTGCTGTGCCGGGCGTGGCCGAGGCCGATCCGATCCGTGCGGTCGAGGTGCTTCCCGGCGTCGTCTCCACGTCCGACTTTTCGGCCTCGTTCCACGTGCGTGGGGGCTCCCAGGACCAGAATCTCATCCTCCTCGACGGCGTCCCCATCTTCAGCCCGTTCCACCTCGGTGGGCTCTTCTCGGTCTTCAACGTCGACCTGCTGGACCGCGTCGAGCTGCAGTCAGGTGGGTTCGCGGCGGAGCACGGTGGCCGTGTTTCCTCGGTGCTCGAGGTCGAGTCCGACCCCGGCGACGGTCCGTTCGGCGTCGACGCCGGGGTCTCGCTCCTCTCGAGCCGGGTCGCGGCGGGGGGACGCCTTCCCGAGTC
>JASFUR010000363.1:0-3951 GCA_050050215.1 Gemmatimonadota bacterium | reverse complement strand
CCAGCACCTCGGCTCCGTCTTCCCCGTGCACGGACTGTGCGACGGCTTCCGCGGCGGCGGCCCGGACCTCGACGTCGGTGTCGGCCAGATGGCGGGTGAGGGACGACGCGAGAGAAGGGCGCTCCAGCCGCCCCAGCGCCCGCACGGCCGTGCGTCGCAGAAAGGGGTCGTCCAACTCCGTGGCGTCGAGTAGCAGGGCCAGCGCCTCACTGCCCACCGGGCGGGAGTCTTCGGCGTCGAGGAGGAGCTGATAGAGGTCACGGCCGCCGAGCTCCGACCTGCCGACGTCCGGCACGCAGCCCGTCCAGCAGACGAGCGCGAGGAGGGCCAGGGAAGCGGCTCTCGTCACCGAATCCTCCTCCCGAGGCGAGGAAACTTGGCGAGCCGGGCGAAGACGACTGGGCCCTCCGGCTCCGGCGGCACGTCGGTGGGGATCGCGCCGGACTTCCTAGAACGTCTCCAGCTTGTGGAAGACCTCGGTGCCGTTCTTGAACCAGTGCTCACGGAACGGATACGCGGAAACTTCCTGGCGTAGCAGATCCGTCGTGATCGGGTGCGGAAAGAGCGTCATGTCTCCCCCCTCGTTCTCGTGCACCGTATAGTCGCCGCTGATCTGGAGAATCGTGCGGAGACGTTCCGAGCCGTTCATCATGTAGCCCTGCAGCAGGTGCGTCGTGGTCTCCCACGCCCCGGGAGTCACGCTGAGATCCAGGATCGGCGCGTCCGCCCCGAAGATGCGGACCCGCAGCCGCTCCTGTGTCTCGATGAACTGGGCGTCGATCGTCTGCTCGTGATACGGGAAGTGGAAGCGCTCGGCCTTGATCCGGCGCGCCTCCTCGGAGCTCGTCACGGCCAGGAACGGGTAGAGGCCGGCCTTGGCGTGCTGCCCCCACGCCGCCACCGAGGGCGGTACGATGACGGCGAACATGAGCTCGGTGTACGGACCGACGACGCTGTCGTCGAAGAGGAACGCGTTCACCGACAGCACGCTCCTCTGGTGCCGGACCTCGATCGGCTCGAGATGGCTCGGCAGCAAGGCGCGCGCGTCCGACGTGGCCATCTCGAAGAACGCGCTGACCCCTGTATGGAAGCGGTAGCTCCCGACTACTGACACAGACCGTACCTCCCCAGCACGGTTGCGATTCTTGCCGCGCCTTCCTCGAGGTCCTCCCGGGTGTGCGCCGCGGAGATGGACATCCGGAAGCGGGACTTGTGCTTCCCGACCGCCGGGTAGCGCACCGGATTGATGAAGATCCCCTCGCGCATCAGCTCCTCACCGATCATGAAGATGCGCGCGTCGTCGCGCACCATGATCGGAACCACCTGGGAAGTGGAGTCACCGATGGGGACCCCCGCGTCGTTCAGCAGGCCCTGCATGGTCGCCACGTTGTCCCACAGCTTCGTGCGCAGCTCCGGCTCGTTGCGGGCCAGCTCCAACGCCTTGCGCAGCCCGGCCACGACGACCGGCGACAGCGCGCACGAGAAGAACCGAGAGCGTGAGAATCCGCGGAGGTAGTTGATCAGCTTCTGCGAGCCGGCCACGTAGCCGCCCTGACCGCCGAGGCTCTTGGAGAAGGTGCCGAGGTGGATGTCCACCTCGTCCTCTACACCCTGATCTTCGGCCACGCCCTTTCCGGTGGGTCCGAACAGGAACGCGGAGTGCGCTTCGTCGATCATCAGGCGCGCGCCGTGCTTGCGGCAGACCTCGATGAGCTCTGCGAGCGGCGGGACATCGCCGTCCATCGAGTATACGCCCTCGACGATGACGAGCTTCTTGCCGTCGAATCCAGACAGCTTGCGATCCAGGTCATCGGCTCGGTTGTGCCTGAAGAAGCGGGACTTCGCCTTCGACAGGATCATACCGTCGACGATGCTGGCGTGTGCGAACTGATCGGCGACGATCAGGTCACCGGAGCGCATCAGGCCCGCGATCGTGCCGACGTTGGCGCTGTACCCGGTCGGGAAGACGAGCGTGGCTTCCTTCCCCTTGAAGTCCGCCATCTCCTCCGCGAAGGCCCTGTGGAGCGCCGTGGTACCGCTGAGGATCGGTGAGCCCGAGGAGCCGCCGCCGTAGATGTCGGTGGCTTCCTTGATGGCTTCCTTCACCTCGGGGCGGTACGACAGGCCCAGATAGTTGTAGGACGCGAAGTTGATCAGCCCACGGCGCATGTCCCCGGTCTTCGTGTCCTGGACGTCGACACGCGTGCCGGGTGCCGTGTGGAGCGGCAGCTCGTAGAGGTAGTATCCCGCCGGTTCGACCTGGGAGTACCAGTCGTCGAACGGCTCGAGCAGCGCGAACGGATCGTCACCCGCGCCGAAATAGAAATTCGTGTAGTCGTATTCCATCGCGGCCGGCACAGTGGGGTGCTGGGACTCCTCTGCGTTTTCGGCCTCGATGCGGTTCACCGGGGCCTGGGCCTCGGCGTTCTTCGTATCGGACATGTATTTCCGCCTCAATTGGCTGAACGGCGTAACCCTGAATCTCCGGCAAATCCGCTCCGGCATCAAGGATCCTGTGGCGTATTGTGACAGGGCGGTATCAGACGCTCCCGGGCCCGGTGGTCTCCGGGGCCCCTCCGCGGCAGCGTTCGTACGGACCTGGACTGGACACGGGGGCCACCCGGACTACGTTGGTCCCGCCAATAAAACCGCGGGATCCCACGACCCAGAACGGATGAGGCCCCATGAGCGAGACACCGCAGAGCTTCGAGAACCATGCCAAGATCGTGCCAGGCTATCATCGCTGGGCTACGGCGCTCCTCGTGCTGCCGACCCTCTACTACCTGTTTCGGGTCTGGCGGGACTTCTACTCGGTGGAGGCCACAGCGGACTTCCTCTTCGCCCTCGGAGTGATCCTCACCGCTCTCTACGCGCGCGTCTTCCCGCTCGGTGTCCAGGATCGCGTGATCCGGCTCGAGGAGCGGATGCGCATGGAACGCGTCCTGCCGGACGATATGAAGGGCCGCATCCCGGACTTCACGACGGCTCAGCTCGTCGGGCTCCGGTTCGCCTCGGACGAAGAGCTTCCCGAGCTCGCCCGTCGGGTGCTCGACGAGGGAATCACCGACAAGAAGCTCATCAAGCAGGCCGTGAAGAGCTGGCGGGCGGACCACCAGCGGGTCTGAGCCGCGTGGACGCGGTGGCGGGCGACGCCCCGCGGCCGTACCCGGTCAGAGCAGCCCGTAGTGGCGGCACCCCTCCAGAACACCGGCTGCGTAGCAGGCCTCGGCGAGATAGACCCTGTCGCCGAGGCCTCGCTCGTCCGCCTCGCGTCGGATCGACCGCTTGAACGGATCCGCGGCGTTTCCCACGACGACGACGTTGAAGCCACTGAGCATGGCAGCGCGGTCGTTGCCCGAGTCCCCCGCGTAGGCGAGGCGGTCCTCCGGCAGGCCCGACCGGTCGTGCACGTACCGGACGGCGGTGTCCTTGGCGACGCCTGCCGGCAGCACGTCGATCAAGCCGACGTCCTTCACCGCATCCACGCTGTGGACGACGTTGACCGACGCTTCCGACCGCTCCAGCCTTTCGGCGACGCGGCGGGACAGCGCCTCACCCTCCTCACCTCCCGGCGCGTAGAAGCTCAGCTTGAAGGCGGCCTGTTTCTCGGGCTCCTGCAGCCGCAGGCCGGAGAAGGTCTCGAGGGAGGGGCCCAGGGACGCGAGCTCGACGCCGCCGGTCGCCTCGCTCATGAGGGCTCGGTATCCGTCGTCCAGCTCGTAGCTTTCGCCGGCGCGCACGTACACGGAGGTCCCGACGTCGCACACCAACAGCTCGGGCATGGGGAGGCCGTGTGCTTCGAGCCCCTCCAGAGCCAGCTTCAGATGGCGCCCCGTGACGTAGGCGAGCCGCGTGCCGTGCTCTTCCAGGGCCCCTCGCAGCGCCGCGATCCCGCCGTCGTCGGCCACGGTCGGCGGGGGGATGAGGGTACCGTCGAGGTCGGAAGCGAGC
>JASFUR010000362.1:0-4006 GCA_050050215.1 Gemmatimonadota bacterium | reverse complement strand
GCCTTGGACACCATGGAGGCCATGGCGCCCTTATGCTCCTCGCCAGGGCCGTACACGTTGAAGTACCGACAGCCTGCCCACGACGGCGGGCCGTGCTGTTGGGCGAGCGCCCACCGATCGAAGGTCAGCTTACTCCTCGCGTAGCCGTTCAGCGGCTCGCACGACGCATCCTCGTCGAAACCGCTCGCGCCCATGCCGTAGACGGCGGCCGATGACGCGTACACGAGGGGAACACCTTCGTCCGCGCACCAGCGCCATATCCGCTGCGGCAGCTCCACATTCACTCGCCCCAGCAGCGTCTCGTCATGCTCGAGCGTCGAGGAGATCGCCCCGAGGTGGACCACGCGGTCCACGCCGCCAACGCCGACCGCGTCTTCGAAGGATCGCGGGGATGGCGATCGGGGGTCCACGCCCACCACCTCGTCCCCCCGAGCCCTCAGCGTCGCCGCGACATGCGACCCGATGAAGCCGGCCGAGCCCGTGACGAGCACCTTCACGTCTCTACCCGCTCAGGCCGTGGTTGGCGGAAGCGTCCGCCCGACGATGATCGTGACGTTGTCGGTGCCCCCCGCCTCCAGGGCGTCGTCGAGCAGATCCTCGGCGAGCTGCCGAGAGCTCTGCATGCCGGCGATCCGTTCTTCGATGCGCTCGTCGGACACATGCTTCGTGAGGCCGTCGCTGCACAGCAGGATGACGTCGCCCCAGCTCCGTTCGATACGGGTCACGACCGGCGTGGACTCCTGACCGCCGATGGAGCTCGAGAGCACGTTGGCCCATCGAGTCGCCTGGGCCCGGGTCTGGGACAGCGTCCCCTGATCAATCAGGTCCTGGGCCCACGTCTGGTCCCGGGTGATCTGCGTCAGCTCACCACCTCGGTAGATGTAGCAGCGACTGTCGCCCACCTGGAGCAGGTACGCGTGCGGCCAGAGCCCGAGAAAGAGCGTCACCGTGGTGGCGAAGCTCCCCTCGCCGGGCTCGCGCGCCGCGCGTCGAACCAGGCTCTCGTGGCAGGTCAGAGCCGCATCCTGCAGCATCCGCGAGAACACGTCCGGGTCCGTGGCTTCGGCCATCTCGGCCCGGTAGAAGCTCCGCGAGACCTCGCGGGCCAGGGCCTCCACCGCGACACGCGCCGCGTGCTCCCCACCCCCGCTGCTCCCGACGCCGTCCGCGACCACGGCGAACGACGCCGTTCTCTCCCGGAAGGTCACCGAGTCCAGCTCGAGGTCGAGGCTGGTTTCCTCGACCTGCACTCCACTGGTCAACGCACCCGCCAGGAAGTGGTCCTGGTTGGTGTCGCGCACCTTGCCGGGGTGAGTGAGGCCCCACGCATCGACGTCGCCGAACTGGGGCTTGCCTGTCGTCATCCTCGCTTTCCCTCCTGGCGCCCAACGTAGGCCCGGCCGCGCGGGGGTGGCCAGTGGATGGAACGGCATCCCCCACGCCGCCCTACGAAGCGGCGGGGATTGCCCGAAGCCCCGGGTGCGGGCACTGTCAGTGCTCCCGTCGACACACGTGTACAAGCCCGCCGGACGACCCGTTGGCCAATCTGGACGATCAGGGCGAGGAAGGAATCTCGCTCTTCCCCATGTTCAACATCCTCGCCTGCACACTGGGCGTGATGGTGTTCGTCTTGGCGACCGTGGCCACGGTATCGCTGGGCGCCGACAAAGCCGTCGAGTTCGTCGCACCGGACTTCCCGTCGGATATGGACCGGGAGATCCCGACCTGGCTCGAGTGGGACGGAACCAACCTGGTGCTCCATCCCTCCGGCCAGGAAGTCACCTTCGATCGTGACCTCCGCTCCATCGAGACGTTCGAGCTCACCTACGAGTACATGTTCGACCGGCTCGCCGGATCCCGGGTGGGCGCCGCGCTCGCCGACGTCGCCATCCAGCCCGGGCGCTACGTCATCCTCTTCGTGCGTCCCTCGGGATTCCGGACGCTGACCGAGGTCCGTGGATACCTGGACCTGCTCGGGGCGGACATGGTCGAGGTGCCCATCGAGCAGAGCTGGGACCGGATCCGGGTGCAGTAGCCGTGTACAGGCCGACGAAGAAGAAGGACCGATCGGTGGGGCTCGACCTCGATTCGCTGATGGACATCCTCTCGTGTCTGGTCGGCGTCATGCTCTTTCTGGTCATCTACTCCGTGCTCGAGCTCGGGTCCGCCGCGTATCAGGCCGAGGTCGTCGTCAGTCCCAACCGGCCTCCGGACAGCCGGCGTGTCGTCGTCGTCGCGGAAGACGGCAGACTCCGCGTGCTGGATGTGCGGCCGGCGCTCGAGGAGCTGCTCTCGGGGTTCGAGATCGTGCAATCCGTGTCCGAGGTCGAGACGTTCGTCGAGGCGAACCGGGCCTCTCCCCCGGATCCCTGGTTCCGCTTCTCGCTGAGTCGGGATCTCCGCGCCACCACCGATCTGCTCGGGTTGCTCGACCTGACCGTCGAGGAACGGCCCGGCGCGCTCGGTGAGACCGATCTGGACCCCGGCTCCGCATTCGACGCCGCGCTCGACGCAATCGATCCCGAGCAGGCGTACCTGGCTTTTGCGGTGGACAGCATGAGCATCGATATCTTCCGAAGGGCGAGGGAGTTGGCCATCCAGCGGGGTTTCGCCACGAGCTTCGATTTGCTCACCTTGGATTTTCCGCTTTCACTTCCGCTGTCGGACGACGGGCTCGACGACCTTCTGAGCCCGATCGGCCAGCTGAACAAGCCAGAGCGATGACATACCAAGCCGGAATCGACCGGCGCATCCCATAGCGGTGGAGACCCTCCATGGGGCAGTGCCCGAAATGCGGTGAGGCGACGACCTCCGACCATTCGTTCTGTCTGAACTGCGGCGCCGAGCTTTCGGCTCCCCAGGCCGGGGCGAGCGAGGCGGCACGTCCGAGCGGGCAGTCGGCTCCGACCACACCGCCGACCGGAACGCGCGAACACGCCGAGGCAGCAGCAGCGGCAGAAGAGGCCGAGGCGGCAGCCGCAGCAGCAGCCGCCGCCTCGAGTGGCTCGACCACGCGGGGCGCACCCGACGGCGGCTCCAAGCCGTCCGCACCGCCGCGTCGCGGCCGCGAGGCCGCCCGAGGGCGACGGTCCCGCCGGGGCGCCGCCAACGCCGTCCTACCGGCGCTCGTAGCGCTGGTCGTGAGCCTGGGTCTGCAGCAGGCCATCAACTCCGTCGTGTCTCCGGACAGCTACCTGCACCGCCTCTTCCGTCCGCAGGGCGGATGGCTCATGAGCGTCGTGCCGGCGCTCATATTCTTCGTGTTCGTCTGGACGATCACGGATCTGCTCATGAAGTACCGGGTCGCCCGGGTGAACGAGGACGACCTCAAGCGCAACGACGTGAATCAGATTCCTGCGATGGTGCGCCAGGAGCCCGCGGGCACCGTGCTCCAGCGTGTGCGGAGCTGGGACGTCTCGCTCCAGCTCCGCCCGGTCGGCCGGCGCCTCGCGTGGCTGCTGCAGCATCTCGATACGGTCGAGGCGCAGCGGGCCCACGAGATGATCCGGCACCAGTCGGACCTCGAGGCGGACACGGCGGCCTCGGGCTACCGCGCGGCGAGCCTCTTCATCTGGGCCATGCCGATTCTCGGCTTCATCGGCACGGTGCTCGGTATCAGCCTCGCGGTCGGCGGCTTCTCCGACTTCCTGAGCACGAACGTGAGCATCGACGAGATCGACCGTGTGACGGCCGAGCTCGGCAACGTCGCCTCGGGTCTCTCCTTCGCGTTCGACACGACGCTCCTCGGCCTCCTCGGAGGACTCACGGCGAGCGTGGTGCGCACGGCCGTGCAGGCCAAGGAAGAGCGCTTCCTCACCGGCCTCGAGGAACTCGGACTGCGCACCATGGAGAGCGCCACGCCTCACGAGGGCACGTCGTTGCCGACGGGCGCATTCCCCGCCGGGGCCGAGTTCGACGAGATGATGCGCACGCGGCTGGAGGAGCTCTCCACCCAGATGCAGCAGTTCACCCGGGCGGTGAGGTCAGGGCTCGACGGCTTCCTGAC
>JASFUR010000361.1:0-4006 GCA_050050215.1 Gemmatimonadota bacterium | reverse complement strand
TGCCGACGGGCGCATTCCCCGCCGGGGCCGAGTTCGACGAGATGATGCGCACGCGGCTGGAGGAGCTCTCCACCCAGATGCAGCAGTTCACCCGGGCGGTGAGGTCAGGGCTCGACGGCTTCCTGACGGAGTGGGGCAAGCTCCCGCCCGAGGTGGAGGGCGTCGCCTCCGACCTCGGCACGCTTCGTGAGCAGCTCTCCTCGGCCGCGAAGAGCACCGACAAGATGATTCTCGAGACGCGCCTCCTGCTCGAGGGCTTGAATGAGGCGTCGACGAGCATGGGCAACCGTCTCACCTCGTCGATCGGCTCGATCACCCAGACGGTCGACGGGCTGGGCGAGAGCCTGGGTGGGGTCTCGGAGACGCTGGAGCGCAGCCTCACCGGGCTGACTCAGAGGGTCCAGGCATCGGAGCAGCACCTGAACGCCGGCCTCGACAACCTGAAGGACACGATCCAGGGTCAGCAGCGCGACGACGAAGGCACCCGCAACGCCCTGGAGCGCCTGTCGTCGACCATCTCGCAGCTCGGCGCCACGCTGGACGAATTCCGTGAGACGCAGAACGCCATGATGCCGCTGCTGAGTCAGCTCTCCGGTCCGCTCGAGTTGCGCCTCATGCCCACGCCGGTGGCCAGCCCCCAGCAGAGGTAGGATGCCGCTTCCACTCCCCGAGGGCGTCTACGTCGACGTCGTGATCCACGGCGAGGATCGCACGTTCGATCTCACCGATTCGGCGACGCTCAGCATCGGGCGGAGCCCGCAGTGCACCGTCGTCCTGGACGACGACCCGATGGTCTCCCGCAAGCACGCGCTCATCCAGCGGGAGGAGTCCGGGGAGTACTACCTCTCGGACCTCGGGAGCAGGAACGGGACGACGCGGAACGGCGTTCCGGTGACCTCGCCCGTCCCCCTGGCGGACGGAGACTCGTTCGCCATCGGCAGCCACCGATTCGCCTTCCACCGACCGGTGGATCCGTCCCGCCGCGAGGACACCATGCAGGCTCCGACCGACGTGATGGTGGTCGAGCGGATGATCACGATCCTCGTGCTCGACATCCGCAACTACACTGGCCTGGCCCGGGAGCTCGGCGAGGCGCGCATCACCGAGATCATGAACAAGCTCTTCCACAAGGCCGGCGAGGTGCTCAAGCGCAACGGCAGCTGGGCACAGAAGTACATCGGTGATGCGGTGATGGCTTTCTGGGTGCACGGAGACCAGAGCGGCACCCGGGAGTGCGCGCTCATGTTCGACTCGCTCATCGAGCTGCGCGAGGTGTTCGTACAGCTGAACGCCGAGTTCGACCTTCCCCACCCGCTCAAGTTCGGCGCGGGGATCAACTCGGGGACGGCGGTCACCGGCAACATGGGTAGCGCGGCCGTCGCCGATCACACGGCGATGGGCGACGCGGTCAACAAGGCGTTCCGTCTCGAGACGGCATCCAAGGAGATCGGCCGCGAGGTCGTCATCGGGCAGTCCACGTGCGACCTGATCGGCGTGCCCCCCGAAATCGCGCCTCTGCTCACCCAGCACTCCGTGCTCCTCAAGGGCTACGACGAGCCGGAGGACGTTCACGGGCTCGCGCTCGACGAGCTCGATCGGGTCGTCGACGCGCTCCGCTCCTAGGCGACGACCATGACCGACCAGCCACTGGACGGCTCGGGGATTCGCCTATCCGCGTACGGTCGCTCGGACCGGGGCCGGGTGCGGGCGAACAACCAGGACAACCTCCTCGTGGTCGACTTGAGCCGAGGGACTCCGGAGGCGCTCCAACCGGGCGACGACGACGACCTCACCGTGGGCCCCGTCGACTTCGGCGTGAGCACCGCCGGGGCAGTCCTGATGGTAGCCGACGGGATGGGCGGGCGGGCCGGAGGCGAGCGAGCCAGCGCGGCTGCCGTCACCACGGTCGGCGAGGCGATGGTGGACGGATCCACTGAGGTGACCGCCGCCGCCTTCGTCCGCCGGCTCGCGCACGCCATCGCCGAAGCCAATAGCGCGATCCACGCCGAAGGGTCGAGCGGGGATCGCTACCGGGGCATGGGCACCACGGCGACCCTCGCCGGCATCCTCGGCGACAGGGTGTACGTGGCCCAGGTCGGAGACTCGCGAGCGTACCTGGTCCGGGACGGTGCGATGGCGCGTCTGACCCGGGACCAATCCCTGGTCCAGGACCTCATCGACATGGGCGTCCTCAGCGAGGACGACGCTCAGAGCGTGCCGAGCAACCAGATCCTGCAGGCGCTCGGCGTCGCCCCGACCGTGGAGCCCGTACTCACCTGGCACGAGCTCCGCCGGGGCGACCTGCTCCTCCTCTGCTCCGACGGTCTCTCGGGCGTCGTGAGCGACGCGGACGTCCGCTGCGCGGTGGAGGCTGCCGAAGACTGCGGATCGCTTTGCGATACCCTCGTAGAGATGGCCAACGACCGCGGCGGCCCCGACAACATCACCGTGCTCGCGGCCCGCCTCGGTGGGGACGGGCTGCACGCCCCGGGCGAGCAGGACTTCGTACAGGCGCGGAAGTACTCGTCGGAGGCCGACCAGCGGGGGTGACCTTCGGCACCTCCACCCGTGAAAAGCGGGCGTTCTACCCGGACGCGAGCCCCCTCGCGAACCGCCCGGAAGCTGCTTGCTCGGCGCCGAGGAACCGGCTTAGACTTGGCAGGTCAGGGCCCCGTGCCGGGTCCGCCCATGGGCTCCGGGAGGCCCAGTGCAGCAGGCTGCCCACACGATCGCTCAACACAGCTACACCCGTTGCTTGAGAGCACCGGACTTCTTCGAGGTGCTCTACGATCGGCTGCTGAAGAGCCATCCGGCGATCCCCCCCATGTTCGCGCATACGCAGTTCCCGAAGCAGCACAAGCTCCTGCAGCACGGTCTCGGCCTGTTGCTGAGCTACGCCAAGAAGCCCGATCCGGCGCTGCTCGAGCGCATCGCTGCCCGGCACAGCGCGGGCGGTGCGGACGTGAAGCCGGAGATGTACCCCTACTTCATGGACGCGCTCCTCCACGCGGTGCGCTCCGCCGATCCGAATTGCGACGCCGAGGTGGAAGAGGCCTGGCGTGAAGCGATGAGGCCCGGCGTGGAGTTCATGCAGGCCCGGTACGAGTCATGAGCGAGACCCGGACGTGTCACCGGTGCGGGACCGAGGTCGAGGGCAATGCGCTCTTCTGCTCTCGCTGCGGCCAGGACATGACCCTGCTCGGGGACGAGCAGGAGACCCTCACCGTCACGACCGCGGGCACACCCATCGAGCCCGTCCGCTCCACCATGCGCCAGGCGCTGAGGGACGCGACGCTCGGGGAGTACGAGATCCTATCCGAGCTCGGACGCGGCGGGATGGCGACGGTCTTCCTCGCGCACGACATCTCGTTGGACCGGAAGGTGGCCATCAAGGTGATGGCGCCCCATCTGCTCGAGGGCGAGGGCATGGCCGAGCGCTTCAAGCTCGAGGCCCGCACCGCGGCGCAGCTCTCCCATCCCCACATCATCCCCATCTATGCGGTCAAAGAGACCGCCGAGACGCTCTTCTTCGTCATGAAGTTCGTCGAGGGCCGGGGTCTCGACAGCGTCATCAAGAAGAGCGGGCAGCTCCCGATCCCGATGGTGACGGACATCCTCACCAAGGTCGGCAGCGCGCTGGGATACGCGCACCGACGCGACGTCGTGCACCGGGACATCAAGCCCGGAAACATCATGATCGACGATGAGGGCACGCCGATCGTGACGGACTTCGGCATCGCCAAGGTCGCGGAGGCCAAGGGACTTACGGTCACCGGCACGACGATCGGCACGCCGTCCTACATGAGCCCGGAGCAGTGCGAGGCCAGGGAGGTCACGGGAGCGTCGGACCAGTACTCGCTCGGGATCGTGGCCTTCGAGATGCTGACGGGAAAGCTGCCCTTCGAGGGCGACAGCGCCGTGACCACGATGTACAAGCACTGCCACGAGCCGCTCCCTCCGCTCGAGGACTTCCGGCCGGACTGCCCGCCCGAGCTGCGCGAGACCA
>JASFUR010000360.1:0-4008 GCA_050050215.1 Gemmatimonadota bacterium | reverse complement strand
GACATCGGCGGCTACCCCGGCGCGTCGACGCTCGTGAACACCATCTCGGCCGTGTCCGGCGAGGAGGACTTCACCGATCCGTACTTCCGACGCGGCGCATCCCTGACCCTGCGCGGCAGCAATCCGCGCGGCCCCTCGGTCGCCGTGCGCTGGGAGGAGCACGTAGGCGCTCTGGACGTGGTCTCCGACGACCCGAACGACACCGGCTACCGGCCCGTGCGCACCATCGACGAGGGACGCCTCGGCGCCCTCACCGTAGAGCTGCCCGTCGGCCTTCCGGGTGACGGCACGCTCCGCACGACCGGCGAGGTCGGTGCGCTGAACGAGGACGTGTACGGCTCCGTCCGCAGCGAGGCCCGATGGCGCTTCGACGACCTCCAGAACCGCTGGCACGCCGACCTCTCCCTGGGCGGTGGCGCGCTCACGAAGGACGCGCCCGTGCAGTCCCTCTACCTGCTCGGCGGCCGTTGGACGCTGCCCGGCCACGACTACCGCTCGTTCGTCGGCGACCGCTACTGGCTGCTTCGGAGCTCCGTGACCATCCCCGTCGTTCCACCCTACGTCGGCATCCGGCTCCTCGGCTCGGTCGGCTCGACGTACCTGGACGACCGTACGCTGCCCGCGGATTGGATCCGTCAGGACTCCGACGGCCTGCGCGGGTCGGTGGGCGCCGGGCTCTCGATCGGCTGGGACTCCGCCCGCGTCGACCTCACGCACGGGGTGCGGGGCGGTGGGTGGGAGGCGCTGTTCTCGATCGCGGAGGAGTTCCGGGGCTGGCTGTAGGAGAGGAGGCCCGGGAGCCGGGCTCCCGAGCCTCCGCGGTCGTGGCGGAAGGGCTCTACCCTACGCCGCCTCCTCCATCTCCCCGTTCGCCGCCTGCCCCTTCGACGACAGGATCAGGACCTCGTGCACCTGGATCTCGGCGGTCGGGATTACCACGCCGTCACGCTCGTAGGAGTCGTACTCGAGGCGGCCCTCGACGTAGATGCGGTCACCGGTCCGGATGTAGTCCTCGGCGAACTGCGCCTGCTTGCTCCAGAGCGTGAGACGGTGCCAGTCGGTCCGCTCCTCGTCCTCGCCGGCGGCCAGGCGCCGGTTCGTTGCGATCGAGAAGTGGGCGACCTTCGTCCCGCTCTTGGTCTCCTGGATGTCGGGATCACGCCCGACGTTTCCGATGAGGGTGATCTTGTTCACGGACCGGCTCATGGTACTCCCTCCGATGGGGGTTTCGACCTGCCCGGACCGGTCGGCCCGGGTGAACGACACCGGAGGATGGGGGGGTTGGGCGGGAAGGGACGAGTTGGATCGGCCGCGTTTCAGCTGAAACGCGCCCCCCTCACCCCTTGCACTCGTACCAGTTCTTCCCGACCCCCCACTCCGCCACCAGCGGCACGTTCAGCTCCACCGCCCCCTCCATCTTGGAGACGACCACGTCCCGGACGGCGTCCACCTGACCCTCCGGCACCTCGAGCAGCAGCTCGTCGTGGACCTGCAGGAGCATGACCGCCCCACTGTCGCTGCCGTCCACCGCGGCCTGCACGTCGATCATCGCCTTCTTCATCAGGTCGGCCGCGGTGCCCTGGATGGGTGTGTTCTGGGCCACGCGCTCTCCGAACTGGCGCACGTTCCAGTTGCGTGACTTCAGCTCGGGCACGTAGCGCCGCCGGCCCATGAGCGTCTCGACGTAGCCCTTCTCCTTGGCCATCTCGACTTGGGCGTCGAGGAAGTCCCGCACGCCCTGGAAGCGCTCGAAGTAGGTCTCGATGAACTCCTTCGCCTCTTCGCGCGTGATGCCGAGCTGGCGAGCGAGTGAGAACGGCCCCTGACCGTACAGGGTGGCGAAGTTCACGGTCTTCGCCTGGGCGCGCATGTTGGCGCTGACCTCGTCGACCGGCACATCGAAAATGACCGAGGCGGTCTGCTTGTGGACGTCGATCCCCTCGGTGAACGCGGTCACGAACGCGGGGTCGCCCGAGAAGTGCGCGAGCACCCTCAACTCGATCTGTGAGTAGTCGACGGCCAGGAAGACCGAGCCCTCGTCGGCCACGAACCCCTTCCGGATCTGGCGGCCCAACTCGGTGCGGATCGGGATGTTCTGCAGGTTGGGGTCGCTCGACGACAGCCTGCCCGTCGCGGCCACGGTCTGGTTGAAGCTCGTATGGATGCGGCCGGTCCTGGGGTTCACGAGCTGGGGCAGCGCGTCCACATAAGTGGATCGGAGCTTCTCGAGCTCGCGGTATTCCATCATGAGCCGGGGCACGTCGTGGCCCATGGCGGCGAGTTCCTCGAGCACCGCGGCATCGGTCGACGGTCCGGTCTTCGTCTTCTTGATGACGGGAAGCTCGAGCTTCTCGAACAGGACCTGCCTGAGCTGCGGCGTCGAGTTCAGGTTGAAGTCGCCGCCGGCGATCTTGAAGATCTCGTCCTGGATGAGGTCGAGCTCGCCCTTGAGCTTCGAGCGCATCTCCCGGAAGAACTCCTCGTCGATCGCGATCCCGGCCAGCTCCATGCGGATGAGCACGGGGATGAGCGGCATCTCCAGGTCCCGCATGAGGTCCGCGAGCCCGGCCTCGTCGAGCTCTCCGTCGAAGCGCTCACAGAGCTGGAGCGCCAGGTCCGCCGACTCGGCCAGGTAGTCGCGCGCGCGTTCAATCGGAACCTCGGAGAACGCGACGGCGCTCTTCCCGGTGCCGACCACGTCGGTGTACTTCACCGGCTTGTGGGCGAAGAGCTCCATGGAGAGCTCGGGCAGCGAGTGTCCCCTCCGGCCGGGATCGAGCACGTAGCTCCCGACCATCGCGTCGAAGTGCAGACCGCCGAGCGTGACTCCCGCCCTCGACAGCGCGAGCGCGGTCCGCTTGAGGTCGTGACCGAGCTTCTCGACGTCCGGATCCTCCAGGAGCACCTTCAGATCGGCTGTGTCGGCGTGGTCGAGCGGGGGCAGGTTCCTGACTTCCCCCTGCTCCTCGTCCTCGAAGGTCAGCTCGAACGGTTGCAGGTGCCCGAACGGCAGATACCAGGCGCGTCCACCGGCGAGCGCGAGCGCGACGCCCACGAGGTCCCCGCGCAGCGGATCGGGGGTCGCCGCCTCGGCTGCGATCGTGACGCGGCCGGCCGCACGGATCTCCCCGACCACCTTCGCCAGCGCATCGACCGTGTCGACGACCGTGTACTCGACCTCGTCGACCCCCGCCCCGGGAACGACCGCCGCGCCGGTCGAGCTCGCGTCCTCACCGCCCTCGGTCTGCGCCGCCGTGGCGTACTTCTCGGCCAGCGTCCGGAACTCGAGCTCGACGAAGATGTCCCGGAGCGCCTGGTTGTTCGGCTGCCCGACCTCGAGCCGGTCGAGGTCCAGGTCGACGTCGAGGTCGGTCATGATCGTGACGAGCCGCTTGGAGAGTCGGACGTTGTCCGCGTTCTCCTGGAGCGAGCTCGACGCCCGCTTCGGCTCGACCTCGTCGGCATGCTCGAGAAGCTCCTCCACGTTCGGATATTGGGCCAGCAGCTTGACCGCGGTCTTGGGCCCCACACCCCTCGCGCCCGGCACGTTGTCCGAAGAGTCACCCACGAGCGCCAGGTAGTCGGCCACCTGCGAGGGCGGGATGCCGAACTTCTCGTCCGCGTTGCTCTCGTCGACCCACTCGGCGGCCACACCGGTGGAACCGCCCCGGCCCGGGTTCATCAGGTGCACGCCCGGCCCTACGAGTTGATAGAAGTCCTTGTCGCCCGACACGATCACGGCCTCGAGCCCGGCCGCGCGCGCCTTCACGGCCAGCGTGCCGATCACGTCGTCGGCCTCGTATCCGTCCAGCTCGATGACCGGGTCGTGGAATCCCTCGACGATATCCCGGATCCATCCGAGGCTCGCCCGGAGATCGTCGGGCATCTTCTCCCGGGTCGCCTTGTACTCCGGGTACTCCTGGTCACGGAACGAGACGCCGGCGTCGAACACGACCGCGAGGTAGTCCGGCTCGAACTTCTCCCGGATGTCGATCAGGAACCGGGTGA
>JASFUR010000359.1:0-4017 GCA_050050215.1 Gemmatimonadota bacterium | reverse complement strand
TGCTCGCCCAGCACGCCGAGGAGGCTGCGACATGAAGGTCCTGGTGACCGGTGCCACGGGATACGTGGGTGGCCTGCTCGTGGAGCGTCTGCTCTCGGCGGGCCACGACGTTCGGGTCTTCGCGCGCAACCGCGCCAGCGCGCAGGGTAGGGACTGGGCGAGTCGCGTGGAGATCGTCGAAGGCGACCTGCTCGAGCCCGATTCACTGGTCGCTGCGTTGGACGGGATTCAAGCCGCCTACTACCTCGTGCACTCGATGTGCTCGGGCGACGACTTCGCCGAGCGGGACAGGACGGCCGCCCGCAACTTCGTGGGCGCTGCCGGACACCTGGAGCAGGTGATCTATCTGGGAGGCATCCGTCCGCCCGAAGGCCCGACCCGGCCGAGCTCGAAGCATCTGCGCAGCCGTGGCGAGATCGGCGACATCCTCCGGGCTTCGCTCCCGACGACGGAGCTGCGCGCGGGACCGATCATCGGCGGTGGATCCGCCTCGTTCGAGATGGTGCGGTACCTGACCGAGCGGCTTCCGGCCATGATCGCTCCTCGCTGGATCCTGAACGATGTGCAGCCGATCGCCACGGAGGATGCGCTCGCGTATCTCGTCGCGGTCCTCGGTCGAGAAGACGCGCTCGGCGTGATCGACGTCGGTGCGGAGCCCCTGACGTTCCGGGACATGATGTACGAGTACGCCGAGCTCCGAGGGCTGCCCCGCGTGATCCTGCCGGTGCCCGTGCTCGCCCCGAAGCTGGCCGCGCTCTGGGTGGGTCTCGTGACGCCCATCTCGAACTGCCTGGCCGTGCCGCTCGTGGAGGGTGTGGTTCAGCCGGTGGTCGGCGACACGACTCGCGCACGGGAGCTCTTCCCGGAGATCGACCCGATGCCGTACGCGCAGGCCGTATCACGTGCGGTGGCCGTGACCGAAGCGGGAGAGGTCGTCACGCGGTGGAGCGTTTCCGGCGGAGGGCCCCCACCCAGGGTGCAGCTGGAGGACCGCGAGGGGGTCGTGCGCGAAGTGCGCACGCGCGTGGTCGACGCGAGTCCGGAGGACGTCTTCCGGGCGTTCTCGAGTCTCGGTGGAGAACGGGGATGGCGTGTCTGGGAGTGGGCCTGGGAGCTGCGTGGGGCGATCGACCAGCTGTGGGGTGGACCGGGTCTGCGGCGGGGCCGGAGACACCCCGAAATCCTCTATCCGGGCGAGGCGGTCGACTTCTGGAGGGTCGAGGAGTACCGCCCGCCGTCTCTTCTGCGGCTCCGCGCGGAGATGAAGGTTCCGGGGACGGCGTGGCTGCAGTTCGAGGCGATTCCCGAGGGTGGACGGACGCGATTGGTCCAGACCGCGTTCTTCGCGCCGACGGGTTTCCTAGGATGGCTCTACTGGTACGGCATCTATCCGATGCACGCGAAGATCTTCAGTGATCTCGTGGACGCTGTCGCGGCCGATGCGGAGTCGCTCGCGTCACGCGAGGAGGCTCAGGCGACCCCCTCGGGTGCGACCGCCAGCGGCTCCTCGAGCGCCACACGGCCCGGCTCGTCCCAGTCCCACTGATCGGGAAGGCCCAGGTCTTCGGCGATGCAGCCATAGGTGGCCTCGGCGCTCAGGAGGACCCCTGGAACACCGGCTCCCGGGTGCGTCCCCGCTCCGACCAGATAGAGGGCCGACACGTCCTCGCTGCGGTTGTGGGGCCGGAACCAGGCCGTCTGCGTGAACCGGGGCTCGATCGCGAAGGCGTTCCCCAGGGTCGCGTTCAGCTCCGTCTCGAAGTCGTCCGGCGTGAACAGGTGCAGGACGTCGATCGACTCCCGGAGGTCCTCAAGACCCCACTCCTCGAGGAAGTCGAGGACGCGGTCGGCGAACGTCTCTTTCACCGCGGACCAGTCGATTCCGGAGCGCTGGTTGGCGACCGGAACGAGCACGTACATGCTCTCGCATCCCGGAGGGGCCATGCCCGGGTCCGTACGCGTCGGCGCGTGCAGGTACATCGAGAAATCGTCGGGCAGGATCTTCTTGCCGAAGATGTCCTCGAGCAGCTCCTCGTACCGCTCGGAGAGGATCAGGGTATGGTGCTCGAGCTGCGGGTACTGTCGGCGCGTGCCGATATAGAGCAGGAAGCAGCTCATGCTCCACTCCGTCGACGCCAGGCGGCGATCCGACCAGCGGCGACGGGGACTCTTCTGCAACAGGCGGCCGTAGGTGTGGCCCGGGTCGGCGTTGCTCACGACGAGGTCCGCGCGGATCTCCTCGTTCCCGGCTCTCACGCCGACGGCCCTGCCGTCCTCGACGAGGATCTCATCTACGCCGGTGCCGGTTCGGATCTGGCCGCCCAACTCCTCGAACAGCCGCCCGAGAGCTTCGATCACCGAGTACATGCCGCCCAGGGAGAACCAGACGCCGCCCTCGCGCTCGAGGAATGGGATCATGAGATAGATCGACGGCGTCTTGAATGGATTTCCACCGACGAAGAGCGGGTGGAACGAGAAGACGAAACGGTGGCGGAAGTCACGGAACCAGCGATTCACGAAGCGCGTGACGGGCTGGTACGCCTTCATGCGGGCCATCCGCGGGAGGAAGCGCATCATCGAACCGATCGAGTCGAACGGCTTCGATCCGAGGCGGTCACCGATGACCGCGTCGTAGATCGGCCGCACGTCCTCGAGGAACGCCTCGAGATTGGCGGCGTCAGCCTCGTCGTGGCGGGCCATCTCCGCCTTCATGCGCTCGACGTCGCCCGTGTAGTCGATGCGTGATCCATCGTGGAAGTAGATGCGGTAGTATGGATCGAGCGGTACGAGCCCCACGTAGTCGGCGAGCGAACGGCCGGCTGCCTGGAAGATCGAGTCGATGATGTGCGGAGCCGTGATGAGGCTCGGGCCCATGTCGAACACGTAGCCGCTGTCGACGAGCTGATAGGCGCGGCCCCCGATCTTCTCGCGCTTCTCGACCAACGTGACCGAGAGTCCCGCGGCCTGCAGGCGCGCCGCGACGGCCAGACCTCCGAAGCCGCTTCCGATCACGACCGCGCGCTTCGTGGTGCTCACGTGGCCAGCCCTTCTCGAGTCGCCCGCGTCTCGACGGCACCACCACGCGTCCGTGCCAGGCCCCTGGCTCCGAGCAGCGCCTTCCGCGCGAGCGACGTGTGGGCCCGTCGCCGGAGATTGTCGAAGTCGTTGCGCCGCACCTCGTCGTGGATGCCCCGGTATGCGGCGGCGGCCACGGCGACCGGGCGACGGAAGGATGGAGGCAGGCGGCGGATGCCCGGGAGGGCCGCCTCGTATCGTGTCTCGGCCGCCGCGATCATCTCCCGCATCGCAGCGGCATAACGCTCCGGTAGGGGCTGCGCCGAGCGCCGCCACTCCGTCAGCTCTTCGACGTCGAGGCCGTGCCGGGCGAGGAGCGCCGTCGGCAGGTAGACCCGGCCGAGGTCGAGGTCCTCGCCCACATCCCTGAGGATGTTGGTGAGCTGCATCGCGTGGCCCAGTGCATGGGCCCTAGCCAGCGTGTCGGGATCCCGGATGCCGAAGAGATGTGTCATCCAGCCGCCCACCGCGCCCGCGACGCAGAAGGTGTATCGACTGAGCTCCGTCCAGTCCGCGTATCGCCGGGGCCTCAGGTCCATGCCGACTCCCTCGAGCAGCGCCTCCGGGTACAGACGGTCCACACCGGCCCGGACCGCGTCCGACATGACCGCGTCCAGGAGCGGAATCTCCGAGCCCGCCTCTTCGAAGGCCTGCCGGCTCAGGTTTCGCCACACCTCGAGGCGCGCTTCGAGCTCCTCGACATCGGCCGACTCTCCACCTACGTCGACCAGGTCGTCGCTGAAGCGGCAGTACGTGTAGAGGGCCTCGACGCGGCGGCGCTCCTCTGCGGGGAAGAGGCGTGCCGCGAAGCTGAACGTGCGGGCGTGCGACTGGAAACAACGGCGCCACGCGGAGCGGTCCTGCATCCCGGACAGGGCGTCCATGACCCACGCTTCGGGTGACGGCGGAGCGTCGGGGGTCGGGCCGACCTCGGGCGTGGGC
>JASFUR010000358.1:0-4030 GCA_050050215.1 Gemmatimonadota bacterium | reverse complement strand
ACGACATCGGTTCCGTCGCGGTCGACGGCGCTGCGGGGCGCGACCTCGTGGGACACCCCGATCGGCGTGTCGTGATCGTCGGGTACGGCGCGCGCATCGGCGGCGTGGTCGACCGCGACCAGCTCCAGCTGATTGATGTAGTGCGTCTCGAGGGCCTCGTTCCTGAGCTCGAGCCGGACCACGCCGTCCGAGTCGGGCGCGATGCGCATCGCGTCCAGGTCCCGGCCCTCCAGAAGCGGGGCCACGCTGTACGAGAATGCCTCCGCCTGAAGCAGGCCGCCCTGCTCCGGTGAGGCGTAGAACGTGGGGCAGGAGCCGAAGATGGCGACGGCGAGCACTGAGGCCCCGAGCACACCGAGCGCGGTGCCCCCCAAGGTCAACAGGACGCTCGTGGCCGGGTCCACGCGCCCCTGGAACGCCTCGATGCCGACCACCGAGTCCAGCCCGATCGAGGGGGCCGGCCCCATGGGCGCGAGCGTGCCCACCGCGTACCGGACGCCTTCGCCCTGGATGGAGTCGAGCGTGATCATGCCTCCGCGCTCGTACACCACGGTCGAGCCGTCGAGCAGGAATGCCTTCATAGGCGACTCGACCTGCCTGGGCCCCGCGACGTTGTCCGGCAGGATCTCTTCGATCGACCCGCTCTGCACGATCCACACGCAGGCGCTCGCGACCGGGACGGCCGAGAGGATCACGAGCCTGAAGAAACGACGCATCCGTCTTCTCCCGTCGGGGGTCCGCAAGGCCCCGACGAGGCGCGAAGCCTCCGCCGGGTCTCGTGGTCACAGTGGGCTCCGGACCGCCCGTTGTCAGTACGTCGTGTGACGTACCCGGTGTGACGTACTTCCTCCTACCGGAACATCGACGGCTCGATCTCCATGGCGACCTCCGAGATCTTCGTCACGGGGAGGCCCACCCGACGCGCATGCTCGCGGACCGCCTCCTCGTTGGGCGCCTCGTACTCGCAGTAGATCTTGCCCTCTGCCTCCGAGATGTAGCTCCGGATCCAGACGACCCCGTCCATCGAGTCCACGACCTCCACGGACTTTCGCCCGACGACGGGGACCTCGTTGAGATCGACGTCACCGACGTCCCGCTCGATGATGTAGCGTGGCATCGTTTCAATCCTCCGTTCGAGTGATCATTGACGGGCCTCTGCGGAGCCCATGCGGCGACACTGCTCCTCGAGAGCCGGGTCCTGCGCGGCAACGGCGAGCTCCAGGGCTCTCGCCACCGCTGCTTCGACGTCCGTGCTCGGCTCGGCCCTCTCACGGGCCACCTCGGCCAGACGCAACAACGCCCAGCCCTCGCCGGCGACGTCGTCGGCCGCCCTCCGGCACTCGGCGCACCGCTCGTAGCAGAGGTGCGCCTCGGGCCACTTGCCCACACGGCGATGCGACGCGCCCAGCGCCGCCCAGGAATCGGCCTCCCGAGCCCGATCGTCCGTCTGGCGATTGACCGCAAGCGCCTTCTCGAGAACCTGGCGGGCTCGCTCGTGCTCCCCCTGGGCCGCCAGCACGGCTCCCCAGCCATTGAGCACGACCCCGTACTCCGTCTCCCTGTCCGGGTCGTCGAGTTCCTCCAGGCAACCCGCCGCGGCCTCGTAGTGCCTGGCGGCGGTCTCGAGGTCGTCGCTCTTCCATGCGATGATCCCCAGCGCGTTTCGTATCCTCGCCACGGTCGCGCCGTCCTCCAGATCCATCGCGAACTCGAGCGCTTCGCCGAGCAGGGCGGATCGATCGCTGTCTTCCCGCAGCCTCGCCTCGCGCTCGTAGGCGTGCAGGGTCCTTTGCACGGCGCAGTGCGGGGCGCTCAGCCCGCGTACCCGCGCCCATGTGTCGGCTGCCCGCTCGTCGCCGTCCGCTTCGTATGCGCGGGCCAGCCACTCCAGGGGCAGCATGAGCATCTGATCGTCGCCGATCCGCTCGACGATCTCGACGGTCTCCTCGAATCGACGGGCCGCGTCGGCGGGCCTGCCGATGGCCATGAGCGCCTCGCCGTAGCTCGAGAGCGTGGCGGCGAGGTTGTCGAAACGATTGGCGCGGCGGGCGAAGTCCAGGGCATGCTCGTAACGGGCCAGCGCCTCGTCGATGTGGCCTGCCTCCAGGTGAGCCGCCGCCGAGCTGAGCGAGTGCAGCGAGACCCGGACCGGCGCGACTTCTTCCAGCCATCCGGCGTTGACGCGCTCACCCTCCTCGAACGCCTCGAGCGCCTCCTCGGACCGGCCCATGGCCCGCAGCAGCAGGCTCTTGAAGTTGACCGCGAGGCCAATGTCCGCCCCCAACAGCTTCGGAGCCAGCCCCTCCGCCTCCTCGAGGCACTCCCATGCCTCGTCCCATTGCCCCAGCTCTCGATGGAAGCGGCCGAGGTTGAGAAGGTCACGGACGCGTACCGGCGGAGACTCGTGCTCACGGTCGTAGACCACCACCTCCGACAACAGCTCGACCCCCTCCGTGAACCGTTCCACCCGCCACGACTTGAGGCCGAGCCCGCGGAGCGCCCGCGCCCGCGCGTCGGCGGCACCGCAGGCGGCCGCGACCTCGATGGCCGTGTCGAACGCCTCCTGGGCCTCCTCGAACCGACCGACCAGCGTGGCCAGCTCGCCCTGACGTGTCAGGACGTTGGCCCGCTCGACCGACGGGCCGGCCGGGATGAGGCTCAGCGCCTCGTCGATCACGCGTTGTTGCTGGTCCCGCTCCCCGAGCTTCTCGAGATGCCTCTCCTGCTCGAGCAACAGCGCGACCAGGCGCTCGTCGGCGTCCGCGCTCCCCGACCGCTCGATCCAGCGGCGGGTCCGCTCCAGGGTCGCCACGGCGTCCCCGTAACGCCACAGCCCGGCCGCACGCTCGGCGGCGGCGAACCCGTAGCGCACCGCCGTCTCCCACTCCTCGCCCCCGGCGAAGTGGACGCTGAGCCGGTCGTAGAACTCCTCCAGGTGGTCCGCATGCAGGGTCTCGATGGCGCGCCCGACCATGCCATGTCGCTCCCGGCGCTGGCGCTCCAGCATGCCGTTGTACGTCACGTCGAGCGTCAGGGCGTGCTTGAAGCGATACGCGACCTCCGGCTCGAGTCCGACGCGTTGGACGAGGCCCGTGGCGCACAAGCTGTCGAGAGCCCGATCCAAACGGGAGGGGGACGGCACGATTCTCCGCAGCACCTCCGCCCCGAACTCACGGCCCACCACCGACGCACACCGCAGGACCTCCCTCGCCTCCGGATCCAGCCGGTCCAGCCTCGTGCGCAACACCGCCTGGACCGTGTCGGGGATCGCCAGTCCGTCCAGCGTGCCCTCGACCCGGGCCTCGCCCTGCTCGATGGTCACGCCTCCCCGTTCCACCAGGGCGTGACAGAGCTCTTCGATGAAGAACGGGTTTCCGCCCGCCTTCTCCCGGACGTGCTCGGCTAGATCCGTGGATACGCTGCTCACGTGCATGGCGGCCCGCATCACCTCCGTCGAGGCGTCGTCGTCCAGGGGCGCGAGGTCCATCCACAGGGAATCGGCGTCGGGCGACACCTCGGAGCGCTCGAGCTCCGGCCGGGTGGTCACCACGACCAGGAGAGAATGCTCCGACACCACTTCGCCGAGCTGTTTCAGGACCTCGACGGAGCCTCGGTCGGCCCAGTGCCAATCCTCGAGCAGGAGCACGAGGGGGAGTCCCTTCCCGGCCGCGGTGAAGACGCGGAGCAGGGCCTTGGCCGATGCGCTCCGCAGCTCGTCGTCGATGTAGTCGGGGAGGGGACGGTCCTCGGTCTCGATCGACATCATGTGCAGCAGAATCGGGATGAAGGCCTCGAGCTTCGGGTCGATCGCCCGTATGCGCTGCTCGACGAGCTCCTGAGCGCGCTCAGGCTTCGCCCGACCGATTCCGAAGATCCCCCTGAGGCAGTCGATGAGGGGCAGGAAGGGGGTGAGACGCCCGTAGCTGTGTCCCCGTCCCTGTACGTACCGGATTCCCTCCTCCGCCAGGTGGGACCGGAACTCGTAGAGCAGCCTGCTCTTGCCCACCCCGGCGTCCCCCACGACGAAGAC
>JASFUR010000357.1:0-4035 GCA_050050215.1 Gemmatimonadota bacterium | reverse complement strand
TGTTGCCCGCCGCCGGCGCCTTCGACGACGTCATCATTCAGGAAGTGCTGGAGGATTACACCCCCGACGAGCGCGCCGACACGCTCCTCGCCCTGGCTCACGCCCGGATACCGAGGATGCATCTGATCTTCAGGCAACCGGGCCGATGGGGCGGGCTGATCGGGCCCATGATGCCGGACGCTCTCATACCGACCCTCGACTCGGTTCCGCTGTTTCGCTCGATTCACCTTCATACGCCCTATAGGCTCGCTCGACAGGAGTCCGTCCGACGTCGGAGCTACAGCGTGCAGGTGGTGCACTTCACGCTGGAGGCCGAGTGACGGGCGCGCCGTCAATCACGCGCAACCCGTCGTAGGGGCAGCAATCAGTATCAGCCGGAAAGCGGGAGGTCAACAACTTCCGGACGGGACCGTTTCGGCTTGCCTTCCGGACCACACCCCGCCGCGTATAAGAGATACGCCCGGAGCGCGATCCAGCGGGGGAATCAGAGGATGGGCCCGCCGCCGAACGGCGACGAGCGGAGCGTCAGCAGTGCTCCTCGTATGCGGCCTTCAAGTCGGCCGCGATGTCCTCCGGGTAGCGCCCCTCGATCTGATGGCGCTCCATGAAGTAGACCAGCTCCCCGTCCTTGAAGAGGGCGACGCTGGGTGAGGAGGGCGGGTACCCGGTGATGTACTCCCGAGTCCGGTCGGTCGCCTCCATGTCCTGTCCCGCGAAGACCGTGGTGAGCACCTCGGGCTTCTGCTCGCCTTGCAACGACAGGTAGACTGCAGGGCGCATCATGGCGGCGGCGCACCCGCAGATGGAATTCACCGCGACCAGCGTGGTGCGCTTCTCCTGGCCGAGCACGGCGTCGACGTCCTCGGCGTTCTTCATCTCTGTGAAGCCGATGCGGACGAGGTCCTGTCGCATCGGGGCGACCATCATTTCCGGGTAGGGCATGGTTCCATCCTCGCTCGTCGCCACGGGGGCGGCACTTGCTTTGCGCCTGGGGTACAGGACATGAAAGCTCATGTTCCGTGGCGGGGCTGTCCACGGCTACCCACTTCCAGTCACCAGAGGCACCGACTCGATGCCCATACCCGACGCCATCGTCCGCTACCGGGCCCTGCTGGGTCCCGTGGCGGTCGTGCTCCTCGTGGTGGCGGCGATGCTCTGGTCGCCGTTCGAGCCCCACAGGCCGCCGGTGGGTGTCGAGGTCGGGGTGGCGCATGTCGCGTGGGGCGACGAGGACTGGGAGGTCTTCCGCGAGAAGGTCGAGTGGTCGTGGAGCCAGGGCCTGGATACGCTGCCGATCGGGGACGCGATGGCCCGGTTGGGTCGGACGTTCGTCGGGACGCCGTACGTGCCGCAGACGCTGGAGGCCGAGGGGCCGGAGCACCTGGTGGTGGACTTCCGCGGGCTGGACTGCGTGACGTTCGTGGAGAACGTGCTCGCGCTGAGCCGGTTCGCTCGGGTGCACCCGCCGGAGATGCTCATCGACCGCGGCTCCGCCGAGTCCCAGTACGAGGCGCTGCTCACCGAGATCCGCTACCGGAACGGCGTCATCGACGGGTATCCGAGCCGTCTGCACTACTTCACGGACTGGATCGGCGACAACGCGCGCCGGGGACTCGTGCGGGACGTCACCGGAGATCTGGGCGGCGTCCTCGACCAGGAGCCGATCGATTTCATGACGACCCACGTCGACGCGTATCGACAGCTCTCCGAGCCCGACAACGTGGCCAGGGTCCGGGAGGCCGAGGTCGCGCTCAGCGCGCGGGGGCGGCGCTACATCCCGGAGGACCGGATCGCCGACGTGGCCGACGGGATCCACGACGGCGACATCATCGCCGCTACGAGCACGGTGCCCGGGCTCGACGTGGCCCACACCGGACTGGCGTTGTGGGTCGACGGGACGCTCCGCCTCATGCATGCGCCCCTCGTGGGTGACTCGGTCCAGATCAGCGAGATCACGCTCGCCGACCGGATCCGGGGCATCGACGGGCAGGACGGGATCATCGTGGCGCGGCCACTGGAGCCTTGATCGGGCTGGTGACCGCCGGAGTCGCCACGGCGGGGGGCCTGGTGGCCCTCGACCGCCTGGCGCACAGGGTGATGAGGACGGTGCCGGTCGAGCCGGACGTCACGGTCCCCGAGCTTTCGCTCGACCACGAAGACCTCGTCATCCGGTCGGGCAGCCACGAGTTGGCTTCGTGGCTGCTGCGCCCCTCCACCTCTTCTCCGGATCGACCCGTCGTGCTCATGGCGCACGGGTGGAGCGCCAACTACGGGACGGTTCTGCAACTCGCGGCGCCGATCGTCCGCAGCGGCTACGAGGTGCTCCTCTTCGATGCCCGTGGACACGGGCGCAACGAGCCGGCGCCGTTCGTGAACGTCGGACACTTCAGGGACGACGTGATGGCCGTCGTGCGCTATGCGTCCGGGCGCTTCCCGGGCCGGCGCCTCGCGCTCGTCGGGCACTCGCTGGGCGGAGCGGGCGCGGTCCTGGCCGTCGCCGAGGGAGCGCGGGTCGACGGCCTGGTGCTCATCGCCACGCCCTCGGACGTGCTGCGCATCACCTCCGAATACCTCACGGATCACGGCAAGCCCGGCGCCATGATGGTGACGGTCCTGAAGCCGTTTCTTCGCAGGCGCCTGAGCGGATCCTTCCGTTCGCACTCGCCTGCCGAGCGAATCGGCGAGCTGGAGGTACCGATGCTGATCGTCCAGCCGGAGAACGACCAGCGGGTCGCACGCTATCACGCGGAGCGGTTGGCGACCGCGGCCGGGGTGCCGTTCCAGCTCGTCCCGGATCGCGAGCACACGGACGTGCTCGCCGCACCCATGACGGTGAGGCTCGTCGAGGACTTCCTGGCCCGGCTGTAGCGGTCGAAGTCCCGCCTACATCCCGCGGAGCTTGAACTTCAGGACGTACTGCGACTCCATGAGGTCGACGTCGTCCACCAGCTCGAAGCCGGCGTCCAGGATCTCGTCGGTGACCGTGCCCTTGCCCGCTCGCACCATGCTGATGATGGGCGGCGGCGTGATTCCCTGGATGCGCTCCGGCTCGACCAGGAGGAAGAGCCCGTCGGGGCGCAGGGCCCGCTTGATGTGCTCCAGCATCTCCTGCGGATACTCGAAGTGGTGATAGGTATCCACGATGAGGATGCGGTCCACCGAGTTCTCCGGAAGGCCCGGATCGCGTGGGTCGCCCAGCATCGCATGCAGATTGTCGAGGCCTTCCTCCCGAGCCGTCTCGGCGATGTGCTCGACGAGGTTCGCCGCGATGTCGACCGCGTACACGTCTCCGTCGGGCCCGACCCGCCGGGCCACGATGCGCGAGAACATGCCGCTGCCCGCGCCGATGTCGGCCACGTCGAGCCCCGGCTGCAGGCTCAGCTGGTCGACGATGGCATAGCGGTTGTCGGCCACCTCCCGGCCGTCCCGCTCGAGCCGGGCCGCCCAGTCGTCGTCCGGGTCGGCGAAGCTCTGGTTCAGCCGCTTCGCCATGTCGGTGATCTCGTGATCCTGATCCTGCGCCGACAGGGCCGGGGCCGTGGTGCCGGCGAGGGCGACGGCGCCGAGCGCGACCAGGACTGCGTTCCAACGAATCATCTGCTGCTCCTCGTGTCGCTGCACTCCGCTTCGTAGAACACCGGCGCCCCGGCCAGGGTTGCGTACGGGCGCTCGTCAGCGCGCCCGCGAGCCGGGCTCTAGCCGGTGAGGAAGAACGGAATCAGCGCGCTGCCCAGGACCGTGATCAGGACGATCGCGCACAGATTGAGTAGGAAGCCCGCCCGGCTCATCTGCGGGATGGTGATGTAGCCGGACCCGAAGACGATCGCGTTGGGCGGCGTGGCCACCGGGAGCATGAAGGCCATGGAGGCCGCGAGGGCGGCGGAGCTCATGACGAGCAGCGGGTCGACGCCCAGGCCGGTCGCGGCGCCCGCCATGATCGGCATGGCCATGGTCGCCGTGGCGGTGTTCGAGGTCACCTCGGTGAGGAAGACCACGAGAGCCGCGACGAACGCGACGATGAGGATGACGGGGACC
>JASFUR010000356.1:0-4045 GCA_050050215.1 Gemmatimonadota bacterium | reverse complement strand
AGGTGGAACGCCTCCAGCACCGGGAACATCCAGAGCGACTCCTGAACCATCTGGCCGGGAGGGCTGGCCTCGAACCACTCGAAGAGCGGCAGCAGCAGCTGGGTGTCTCCCATTATTCACCCTCCACGGGGCACTGAGCGACCCAGTTGACCCAGTCGGGCTGGGGCTGGAGGTCACAGTCGAACCAGTTGTAGGCGATGAGGCGCCCGGAGATCACGATGAGCGCCCACGCGACGAACGACACCACGCCAGCCATCCGGGCCGCGGTCGGGGGAGACCCTTCGAGGTCCCACTCGGCGACCTTCTTGTGGATGCGCCCGTGGAAGAGCCAGATGTTGAGCCCGGCGATGACGAGCAACAGCATCTTGAAGCGGAAGAAGACGTTGTGGTAGTACCGGAGCGGGTTCGAATAGAAGATGATCACCCCGGTCACCGCCGTGATGGCGAAGCCGATCCGGACCAGGCGCAATGAGCGGTCGGTGAAGTCCGACACTCTGACTTTGCCGAACCTGAGGCCCATCAACCGCAGGTCCATCATCATCGCCAGGCCCACGAAGAACGCGATACTGAGCGTGTGCGTGGACTCGAGCAGCGGCCACATCCAGAAGGACTCGAGCAGGCGGATGCTCCACCCGGTATTCCCGAGCCACGTCAGAAAGCTTTCGATCAAGGGATCCCCTCAGTTGGTGCGGTCGTCGTTGGGACGGAGGGTCTCGAGGGCGTAAGCGGAGTGGCAGTTGGTGCAGACGTAGTAGATCTCGGCGCCCATGTCGAAGACGGCGTCGAGGTTGCGGGCATCGGCGGCTTCCAGCGCCTGGCGTCCGACGTCGATCAGCTCCTTGGACATGGTCACCCAGGCGCCCTGGTCGACCGCCCTGCCGTCCATCATGAGCAGGTTGCCCGACTCGGCGATGGTCAGCGCCGCGTTGCTGAGCGCCATCCACTCCTCGTCGTTCTCAGGAATCTGGAAGTGCTCTCCTTCGGCGTCGACGATCACCCCGCCGGCGGCCCAGTAGACGTCCGCGGCCGGGTCGATGATGTGCGCCATCAGCTCCTGCGTGTCCCCGACCAGCTCGAATCCGGACTGGGCGTTCTCGGCCTCGGGCGCGGCGTTGCAGGCAGCCACGAGCAGGCCCGCGAGGGCGACCGAGCAGATACGTCTGTTACACATGGGGCGCCAACTTACGTGGAACCCCTGGAGCGCGCACTACCCGTCGGGAAGGGGACGCCTCGAGCCCACCCAGCGCACGCCGGCGTCCAGCTCGCGGCGAAGGCGATCCGCCAATTGAGCCGTGTGGTGCTGCACGTGCCGCAGGTTGACCAGTTGGTGCTCCAGCTTCGGGACAGGGTACCAATGGAACCCGCTCTCGGGGCTACCGAAGTCGAGCGCGTCCACCCAGTCGTCCACCCGATCCTGACAGAACGAGCTGTACTCGAGCACCGCCCCCTTCGAATAGGGCTCGGGAATCAGCGGGAGGTCGCTGTCCGGATCCGGGGGACCCGCGATGCCGTCGTCGTGCTGAACCTCGCTCTGGTGCCCGCTCCACGGCTCGAAGTCCTCGAGGCGCGGCTGCAGGTACAGATGCGTGAAGAAGAGCGCGTGGTACGCGACCTGCCAGAAGCGATTCTTGAAGGATGGATCGTCCCAGAGCTCGTCGGGACACTGCTCCACGGCGTCGCGCAGCATCGCGAGGGCCGAACGGTACTGGCTCTTGAAGGCAGCGCGGAGGGCGTCCTCCCCGACGGTACTCACCCCGCCCGCGCGGTGGCGGGCACGTAGGCGCTACTCGCAACGTACTGCTCGATCGACGAGCGCAGCGTCTGCAGGATCCAGGCTCGCTTGGCGTCGTCCGCCTCGAGAAGCGTGGCCCGAAAGCCGTGGTGCCGGCACTGGAACCCGGTCAACGGCACGACCACGATTCCCGTCGCACCCATCAGGTAGTAGACGAAGCGCTTGTCGGAAGCCACGCCGGCGACCATGCGCTCGACCTTCGACCGCACCTCGGGATGCTCGATCTCGAGCATCTGCTGTCCGTTGAGGACGCCGTCCTTGAACATGACCGTGTAGTAGAAGGCGCCCTTCGGCTTGTTCACGACGACGTGCTCGCACCCCGCGAAGGCCTCGGCGACCTCCTCGGCCCGTTCGGCGAACATCTGCGCGCGCCCCTCCAGATGACCAGGGTAGCGCTCGTCGCCCATGACGAGCGGAATCGACATCTGAGGGAGGGTGGTGGACGAGACCTCGAGGCGCTTCGCAGCGACGAGGCTGTCCACGTACTGGGCGAACGTCCGGTCGCGCCCCTTGTTCAGCACCTCGAGCCAACCGCAACGGGCTCCGGGCCAGGGGTACTCCTTGCTGATGCCGCGCATGGCGATGCCCGGGACGTCGCCGATCCACTCGCTCAGGTGCAGGGACCCGCGCCCGTCGTAGACGATGTTGGCATAGATCTCGTCCGCGATGATGAAGATGTCGTTCTCGCGGGCAATCGCCGCAATCTCCTCGAGGACGTCCCGCGGGTAGACGGCCCCGGTCGGGTTGTCCGGAGACAGGAGGAGGATGCCCGCAATGGAGTCGTTGTATTTGACCTTGTTTCGGATGTCCTCGATGTCAGGGAGCCAGCCGTTGTACGGATCGAGCTCGTACGTGACGTGGTTGTATCCCGAGTGCGCGGCCTCAGCCGAAGAGTGCGTGCTGTACGCGGGCGACGGTCCCAGGACCCGTGCTTCGCGGCTCAGGAAGCCGTAGACCTTCGCGACCGCGTCGCCCAGGCCGTTGAAGAAGACGATGTCCTCTGCGGTCACCTTGGCGCCGTCTCGCCGGTTGACCTCCTCGGCCAGATACTCCCGCACGTGCCGCACGCCGCGGGTCTCGCAGTAGGCCCACGAGACCGGCTCGTCGAGGAGATTCCCCACGATCTCACGGATCCATTCCGGGGGAGCCTCACCCTTGGCGACGGGGTCCCCGATGTTCTCCCACGTGACCTCCTGGCCCAGGGCCTCGATCTCTTGGGCCGCACCGACGATCTCGCGGATCTCGTACTTCAGGTTGGCCGCACCGGCGTGCAGGATGTTTCGGCGCAATGGTCGTTCCCCTTGAAGGCCGCCGGAATCCTCGCCGCCTCCGGCTACGTGCAAATTGCCGCGTCGCCTTCCCACTTTCAATCACCTCGTCGTCCCGTCCCACCCGCGCCCATCGCGAGATCCAAAGGTCTCGGCTTGCAAGGGGCGTTCCACTGCTGATAGATGTCTGTCCGTCGATCCACACGGAGGACGACCGACGATGAGCGCATCCCCGGAGGCCCAGGAAATCCACCTCACCCCGGTCCAGCGCTTCGGAGAAGCGATCGCCGACTGGGTGGAGCGCTGGATGCCGAGCCCGTTCCTCTTTGCGATCATCCTGACCTACGTGGCGGGAATGGTGGCGTTCGTCTCCGAAGGTGCGGGCCTGCCGGAGATCGCCACTTCGTGGTACGAGGGATTCTGGTCGCTCATCCAGTTCGCCATGCAGATGGTGATCATCCTGGTCACGGCCACCGTGGTCGCCTATCACCCCCGTGTGCGGGGAATCATCGATCGGCTGGTGCGGCTCCCGAAGAACGGGAAGACCGCGGTCGTCCTGGTGGGAGTCTGCGCCATGCTCGCCTCCTGGGTGTCCTGGGGCCTGGGGCTCATTACGGGTGCGATCCTGGCCCGCGAGATGGGCGGGGAGGCCCGACGCCGCGGGATGACCGTGCATTACCCGCTCCTGGCCGTCGCGGGGTACATGGGCATCGGGCTCAACTGGGGATGGGGCCTGACGAGCTCGCCCGGCCTGCTGCAGGCCACCGAAGGGAACGTCCTCATGGAGATGGGCTTCGTCGACCGGGTCATCCCAGCGACGGAGTGGGTCTTTCATCCCTATCCGCTGACGCTCACGGCGCTCTCGATCCTGTTCGCATGCATCGTGCTCTACCTGCTGACTCCGCCCGAACAGCACTGCAGGGGCATCGACCACTACGTCGAGGACGAGAAAGAGGCCGAGTCGCAGGCCACCGATTCCGAGCCC
>JASFUR010000355.1:0-4049 GCA_050050215.1 Gemmatimonadota bacterium | reverse complement strand
CGTGTTCGGATCCACCCGCGTGGCGCTCAGCGCGGGAAGGATGCAGCCGAGCGCGCCCGCGCCGAGCAGCACGGCCAGGACGGTCCCGAACACGACGGGATCGAACGGCGACACGTCGAGCAGCGCGCCCCGGAACCCCCACGCGACCGGGAGCGAGAGGAGCGCGCCGGCCACGAGGCCGAACGCGATCCGCGCCATACCCTGGCGCACCACGAACCCGACGATCCTGCTCCCGCCTCCGCCGATGGCCATGCGCACGCCGATCTCGCGCCGCCGCTGGGACACCCAGAACGCCATGACGCCGTAGAGCCCGATCGCCGCGAGGAAGAGCGCGAGCACGCCGGCGAGGACGAAGAGCGCGCTCAGCCAGATGAACGAGGCGTTCGCGGCGACCAGGGCTTCCTGCAGGGTGCGCATGAAGTAGACCGCGACGTCCGGGTCGACCTCCGCCGTGATCTCGCGGACGGGAGCCGCCAGCGCGGACGCGGCACCGACCGCCCGCACGGACAGGTTCATGCTGATGGGAGGGTCCTGGGCCAGCGCGGCGTACACCACCTCGCGCGGATGCTCCGGGTCGATGCCGGGGGCGAGGAAGTCCGGCGCGACGCCGACGATCGTGAGCCACGTCGGCGCGTCGTCTCCGGTCGGGAGCGCGACGCGCCGCCCCAGCGCACCGTTCGGCAGGTAGGCCTCCGCGAACGCCTCGTTCACGATGGCGACCGGGAGCTCCCCTGGACGGTCACCCCAGTCGAACGCCCGGCCCGAGAGCACCGGCGCCTCGAACGTCTCGAAGAACCCCGGGTCCACCAGAGCCGTGCCCACGCGCGGCAGGTCCGCCGCGCCCGGATCCTGCACTCCCTCGACCGCGACCCTCGCCTGCCGGTGGCCGATGCCGGGGAACACGGTCGCCAGCGTCATCCGCGAGACCCCGGGGGTCGCCTCCAGACGCTCCTCGAGCTCCTCGACGAACGCCAGCCGGTCCTGGACGCTCTCGTACGTGGCGTCCGGCAGCCGGACGTTCGCGGTGTAGACGCCCTCCGGCTCGAACTGGAAGTCGTAGCTCTGGAGGTTGAGGGCGCTGCGAATGAAGAGCCCCGAGGCCACGAGGAGCACGAAGGACACGGTGAGCTGCACGCCCACGAGGCGTCCCATCACCCTCCCGAGGCGACGACTCGACGACCCCCGTGAGGCGTCCTTGAGAAGGTCGTGCCCGTTCGGACGCGCCGCGTGCAGCGCGGGCAGCACTCCCGCCGCCATCGCGGCGAGCACGGCCGACGCGGCGATGAACGCCAGCACGGGACCGTCGACGCGAAGGTCGAACCAGAACGGCATCCCGGGGATGTCCGCCGCCCTGCGCACGGCCGAGACGCCCACCCCGGCCAGCACGCCGCCGCCCACCGCGCCCGCGACGGCCAGCACGGTGGCCTCCGTCCAGAACTGCATCGCGATGCGCGCCCTGGACGCGCCCAGCGCCGTCCGAACCGCCACCTCGCGCGCCCGGACGGCGGCGCGGGCGAGCAGGACGTTGGTCACGTTCGCGCACGCGACCATCAGCATCAGGAGCGCGACGGCCACCATGAGTCCGGCCAGGATGTACGTGACGCGGCTCGGGTTCACGATGTTCGTGTAGTCGATGATCCGGACGGGGGCCGGCTCGGGATCCGACGCGGCGCGCGGAAGCTGGAGCGCCAGCTCGTTCAGCTCCGCGGCGGCGGCGGCGTTCGAGACGCCCTCACGGCGGAGCCCGTACACGAACAGGCTCTCGTTGCGGTTCTCGGGCTCGTACGTGTGGACGTTCAGCGCCGTCCACACCTGCGCGGAGAACGGGAAGCCGAACCCCTCGGGCATCACCCCGATGACCGTGGCCGGCTCGCCGTTCATCCGGATCGTGCGCCCGAGCACGTCCGGATCGCCGTCCATGCGCGACTGCCAGACGTCGTAGCCGATGAGCGCGACCTTCGGCGCACCGGGAACCGCGTCGGCGGGGACAAAGCTCCGGCCCACGACCGGCTCCGTGGACAACAGGGGCAGCGTCCCCACGTCGATGGCGGCACCCGACACCGGCTCTCCGCCCGCGCCGTCGATGATGAGGGCGACGGCGGCATCCGCCGACACCCCGAGGCCTTCGAAGGAGCCCTGGCGCTCCGTCCAGTAGTTGAAGAGGTCCGCCGGCGTGGGCGAGTAGTCCTCGTGCTGCACCCGGACCATCCGCTCCCCGTTCGGGACCGGCAGCGTCGGAAGGAGCCCGCCCCGCATCAGGCTGAACATCATCCCGGCGAGCCCGATGCCGATGGACAGCGCGAGGAACGCGGTGAGGGAGGCTCCCGGCGTGCGGATCAGCTGCCGCATGCCCAGACGGAGGTCGGCGAGCACGTGGCCGGGCCGGATCGACGGGCGTCGGGGCGAGAAGCGCAGCGCGGCCGCTCCCACGACCTCACGCAGCCACCCTCTCCGGCCGCTCTCCCGGAGGTCGCCGAGGTAGAACTCGCGCTCGCCCTTCGGCAGGAGGAGGCGAAGCACGAAGCGGACGAAGCGCGGAGGCTCGGACCCGGGCCCCTCGGGCCGCCCTCCGGGCGCGCTCATGGAAGCTCCAGGTCGGGCTCGAGGCCCTGAGCGAGCTGTCGCAGGTCGGAGAGCGTCGTGCGCACCGCGGCGAGCCCTTCCTCCGTGAGCGTGTACATCTTCTTGCGGCGCCCGCCACGCTCGGCGGTCGGCGGCGCGACGGCGACCTCGACGAGCCCCTTCGACTCGAGACGGCCGAGCGTCTTGTAGACCGCGCCCAGCGTCACCGCGCGGGACGTGCGGCGCTCCAGGGTCTCGCGGACGGTCACCCCGTACGCGTCGTCTCCCAGGCGAGCCACCGCCAGAAGCGTCAGCAGCTCGAACTCCCCCGTGTGTCCCATCCACCCCTCCACCCGATTAGTGTGTGATTGTCACACTAATCTGTGGAGAGGGCGCACGGCAAGTGCACATGGCCCGACCCGTTCCACCATCCTCCCGCCCCGGCCCCGGACCGAGCTTGTTGGAGCTTCGACGCCCCACGTAGCTTGGCCGGAGGAGGAGATGCCGTGGAAGCGAACCGCACGAAGCAGCACTGGACCTACGCGGAGTTCGCGCGCCTACCGTCCGACACGGCCGAGCGCTACGAGGTCATCGACGGCGCGCTCCACGTGACGCCCTCTCCCTCGACGCGTCATCAGCGGGTCGTCACCGACCTGACCACGCTGCTCAATGCGTTCGTCCGCGAGCACGGCCTGGGAGCGTTCTACTCCGGACCCGTCGACGTCCTTTTTCAGGAAGGGGACTACCTCACACCCGACGCGGTATTCGTGCGTGCCGGCCGACCGGAGCTGGTGAGCGACCGCGGCATCGAGGGACCGCCGGATCTGGTCGTCGAAGTCGTGTCCCCCTCGACCGGGCCACGAGACCGGGGCATCAAGCGAGACCGCTATCGCCACTTCGGTGTCGGGGAGTACTGGATCGTCGATCCGGAGGAGCGGACGATCGACGTGTTCAGGGATTCGAGCGGGTATCGAGACCCTGTAACGTTCGGTCCAGGGTCGACGCTGGAGTGGATGCTCGATGCGCGAGGGCCGACGCTCCGGATCGCGATCGACGAGTTGATGCCGAAGGGACGGGGCTAGCCCAGCCTCCGCTCAGCCGACGATCCGCCGCGCGGCGACCAGGCTCTGCCGCCAGTACGGGTTGTCGAGCGACGAGATGCGAACGCCGCTCGAGCTGCTGTGGATGAACTGCCCGTCGCCGATGTAGAGGCCGACGTGCGTCGCCCGGCCGGCCCGGCTCTCGGAGAACCCGAGCACGTCGCCTTCCCGGAGCCGCTGCCGGACCGGGGAGACGGAGGAACCGGCGCGCATCTGGTCCCGGCTCACGCGAGGCAAGCGGATGCCGAAGCGCCCGTAGGCGTACTGGATGAGGCCCGAGCAGTCGAAGCCGTTGTCCGTGGTGCCGCCCCACTCGTAGGGCGTGCCGATCGCGTCCACGGCGACGTCGACCACGCCGCTGGTGATGCGCGCGGCGCCGGTGGGCGG
>JASFUR010000354.1:0-4049 GCA_050050215.1 Gemmatimonadota bacterium | reverse complement strand
CCCCTCGCGCACGCTGGCGGTCACGAGGCAGAAATCCTCGAAGATGTCGAGGCAGCGCTGCATCTTCTCCGGCGCGATGTCGCCCACGTCCGGGTCGATGTGGACCTTCAGGGAGCCGAGGCGCATCCGGCCCCGGTCATTGCGCACGACGGTGCCCGTGATCCTGGTCTGGACCTCGTCCACGTCGATGTGCGCCTTGCCCAGGCAGAAGAGCAGGCTCGCGCTCAGGCAATTGCCGATTGCGGCGGCGACCACCCGGGCTGCATTCGGTCCGGCCCCGTCTCCCAGAGGCTCGGGCTCGTCCATGCGCAGCGTGGTCCCCGAGCCGTCCTGGAAGTCCACGTCGAACTGATACTTGTCGTGACGCGAGAGCGTCACTTCGAATGTGCCTTCCATGATTCGCTCCTCAGGTGCCGGCGTCCGTGGAGAGCGCTTCCGCCGCTTTCGCGAGCAGCGAGCGCGCCTCCTCGGCCACCGCGGCGACCGCCGGGTCGCCTTCGAATCCACCCACGCCCATCATCACGTCCGGATCCGCGATCCTCACGATCGTGCCGCCGTCGTCGGCCGCCTCGACCGTGACGTTGCACGGAAGGAGGAGCCCTACCTCGGCACGCGCGCCGAGCGCCCGGTGCGCGAGCTTCGGGTTGCACGCGCCCAGGATCGCGTACGGACGGAAGTCCACGTCGATCTTCTGCTTGAGCGTGTCCTTCACGTCGATCCGGGTGAGGATCCCGAAGCCCTGTTCCTTCAAGGCCGCGGCCACCCGCTCGAGCGCCTCGTCGTACGGGGCGTCGAGACGGACCTCCATCGACAGAGGGGTCGTCGTATCCATCACACCACCTCGAAGTTGATCATCATGTCCATGTCCTCGTGCTCCAGGTTGTGGCAGTGGAGCAGGTAGAGGCCCTCGTAGTAGAAGCGCGCCATTACGTCGACGCTCTCACCCGGCAGGATGAGGATCGTGTCCTTGAGACCGTCCTCCCACGGCATCAGCCTGCCACGGCCTCCGGTGCGGGAGATCGGTCGGAACTGTCCTGCGTGAGCATGCACGGGGTGCGGTAGCTGGCTGTCGTTCACGAAGGTCCAGATCTGGGACTCCATCCTGGGGATTCGTGCATCGACGCGCAGCATCTCGAACTGCAGCCCGTTTATCGCATGCATCGGACCGCCGGGGCCCATCATGCTGCTCGTAAAGGTGAACGTCTGGCGCGGTGTCGATCCCGTCGGCTCGCCGCGGTCCGGGACGGGCGCGAAGCGAGCGGGTAGCGGCGGGCCCGCTTCGGGACGGGCGTCCTGCACGACGAACTCCAGGAAGTCCATCTCGGTCGCACCCTGGACGTCCCCGCCCATCATGCCCATTCCGCCACGACCGCCTCGTCCACCGCGCCCCCCGCCACCACGGCCACCCCGCCCCCCACCGCCGCGGCCCATACCGCCCATCCCCATCATGCCGGGGACGTCGAAGGTGAAGGACCGGAGCATCACGCGCTCACCAGGACTCGCGCCGGAGAAGTCGACCACCACATCGGCCCGCTCCGCAGGGGCCAGTAGGATACGATCGACATGGGTCGGAGCGTCGACGAGCCCACCGTCGCTTCCTATGACCGTCATCGAGGCCCCGTTCGACAGACCCAGGTTCAGGATGCGCGCATTGCATCCGTTCGCGATGCGCAGCCGGTAGCGTGTTCGGCTCACGTCCACGGTGGCATCCACCACGCCGTTCGTGACCGCCGTGTCGCCAATAAGCCCGTGCATCAGGTCGTGGCGGGCGACGTCGTAGCTGAGGGAGAGCCCCCCGCCGAGCCGCTTGTCCTGAAGCATCAACGGGAGCTCGTAGTCTCCCGAAGGGAGCTCATAGCCGTCCTCTTCGTCATCCGCGACGATGAGGAAGCCTCCGAGACCCAGATACGTCTGGGCCGCGGTTCGGTGGTGGGGGTGGGGATGATACCAGTACGTGCCCGCCCGATTCAGGATCGGGTAGTCGTACGAGTACGTCTGTCCGGGGTCGATTGCGAGCCGCGGGTGTCCGTCCGCCTCCTGGGGGACGGCCAGCCCGTGCCAATGCATGATGGTCGGCTCGGACAGCTGGTTCACCAGGTCGATGCGGATGCGTTCGCCCTGCCGTGTGCGGATCGTCGGTGACGGGACGGTGCCGTTGATCGTATAGGCCTGGACCGACCCGGGGCCGACGTCGACCGCCGCCTGGCGTGCCGTCATCGTGAACCCGTCCGCCGAGGTGGTGGGAGGCCTGCTCAGCGGATGGCGGCGGGCCTCCTGAGGGAAGTACCGCTCGAGGCCACTGAGGGTGCTCGGAAGAACGGCGCTCGCACCCACCAGCCCGATGAAGCTGCGTCGGTCCATACGATGAAATCCTCTCGAAGACAGTCGTTCACTCTAATGATCTGGCCATCCCCCTGGCGCCCGCTGTCGGGGATTCCCGGGCTGCGGACGTGGGGATAGTACCAGGCTTCATCCTACGGTCAGGGACCACCCTGCGTACACCGAGAAGTCCGGTGACGATTCACTCAGGCCCAGCGTCAGGCCGGTCGAGAAGCTCCTCCCGAGGCTCGGCATGTAGCTGAAGCCGAGCCCCAGCGATGCGGGCGCATCCATCGAGGGGATCGCAGCGTGGGCGCCGGAGAACGAAGCCATCAAGGACCCGCGGGCGCCCATCACGCTGCGCGAGACGCCGACGCCGTAGCCGATTCCGTCGACGAGCTCGAGGCCCGGCATGTCCCCGTACCACCAGTACGAGACGTCGCCGAACAGGTACACGTCCCCCAGCGCGCCGAACACGGACGCTCCCGCTCCGAAGTCCCACTCGCCGGTGCCGACTCCGGAGTCGACGCCGCGCAGGGGTGCCTTGGTGGAGCCTCGCGCCTGCACCGACCGGATCACACCCGTGCCCTGGTAGAGGCCGACCCCGGCCGTGAAGAAGGGGTCGCCGATCGCCATGGACAGCTCGTTGCTGTACACCACGGTGGTGTCGGTGACCGACGTCATGCCCCCACCGCCCTGGCCCCGTCCGCGCGTTCCGACGGTCTCACCGGGCTGACGCTGTCCGATGACCCCGCTGTCCGGGCCGCCGGTCGGTAGCGGGATTCCGGCCACCTGACTGACGAGCTGTGAGTTCTGCGCGAGCACGGGCAGGGAGGCGCCCAGGTCGAAGCGCCCCCACGTGAGGCCCAACCCGGTGTAGAGGGACACCGTCCTCGTCGGCTGGTCGAATACGTACGAACCCTGGGAGTAGGACACCGTGCCCGTCCAACGGAGCTCCTGTCCGAGCGCGGGCGCGACGCCTACCCCCGAAGTGACCACCAGCAGGAGGACGCACCGCGCTGCGGCGCGACCCAACCCGCTGACGTGTCTGCTCATGACTGACTCAGACGATCCCGCAGGCGCTCCATAATGTGGAGGCCTTCCTCCATCTGATTCACGGTCTCCTGCATCTGTGTGCGGAGGCGTTCCATCTCCCGGGTCAGCTCACCGTCGGGCGGGCCGGTCTGGTCCTGGGCCATCTGCCTCAGGCCCAGCATCGCCTGCGTCATCTCACCGGCGGCGCCGGCCATGGAGTGGGCCATCACCCGCAGCTGCTCCTGCTGCCGGAGGCGTTCCTGCTCCATGAGCTGAGCGCCTTCTTGAGCGGTGCTCTGCTGGCGAAGATGCTCCATCTGCTGGAGCATCACCTGCTCCATCTCCTGGGCACGTTGCTGGACCTGCGTCATCTGGCGCATCGTCTCGTCGAGACGCTGAACCTGCTCCTGCATACGCTGTAGCTGTTGCTGCTGCAGCTGCTGCGTTTGCGGGACCTGCGCGGCGAGCGCGCCGGTGCCCAGCGAGGCAAGCGCCGCGACCATGCCGATGGAAGCCGCGAACCTGCTCCTCATGATCCCTCCTCATGTCCGATGTCCGAGGCGTCGGAAATCCGACGGCCTCATTGATTGAGTGCCATGGGAGGGCCGGGAGGTTCCCGGATGGCGGCTACCTGATCACTACGTTCACCAGGTCTTGGAAGACGCTCTCGTTTACGGCTCCACTCTCGGGGTCTA
>JASFUR010000353.1:0-4050 GCA_050050215.1 Gemmatimonadota bacterium | reverse complement strand
ATAGACCTCCAGGCGGCTGCTTCCCGTCACGATGATCCGAAGCTGTTCGCCGTAGCCGTCGAAGCTCGCGATCAATCGGGCGCGGCCTATATCGTCTCGCGCATTGAGGTCGATCGACCGGGTGAACTCGACGCGGGTAAATGCGCCGTCGCCGTCCGCGTCCGCCTCGCGGAAGTTCGCAGCCACCTGCTCGCGCTGGGCGTCGTTCGCCTCCTGCGCCCGAGCCGCTTGGATCGAAAGAGCAGCGATGACCGAGAGCGCGAGGCCGGATCCGATGAGACGCTTCACTTGCTGCCCCCTTTCCGTGATGACTCCATCGCGTGCGCACGCCGCCGAGCTGCGGAGCTAGCTCCCGAGGGTCTCCTGCTCGATGGTCTCCGAGCCCGGCGGCAGGCGGAAGTGCATCCCGTCTTCACCCAGCACGACTTCGACGTCACCGCTCTCGAGACCCCGCGTGAACAACCAGCTCCGCAGCCGGCCCGGGATCGGCGGAACCAGGTGCGTCATCACCATCGTGTCGACGCCGGCGTCCCGGGCTGCCTGGAGCGCCTCCGCGGGGCTCGTGTGGTACTCGAGGATGTCGGCGCTCAGTCGCTGCAGACGGGAGTCTCCCGCTCGACCGAACGCCTCCGACAGCTGCTCGACGACGTCCTTCAGGAGGACCTCGTGCACCAGCAGGTCGGCGCCGCGCGCGTTCGCCTGGAGGCCGGGGGAGACGTCGGTATCCCCGCTGATCACCACCGAGCGACCGCCATACTCGAATCGATACCCGACCGCGGGCGCCACGGGCGCGTGGTCGACCGCGAAGGCCTCGATGGTCAGCCCTGCGTCACGGTGGATGACGGCCGCTTCGCCCTGGCCCACCGGAACCTCGTGGACCGTCCACTCGGTCGCCGCGCGGGGCATGTTCTCGAGCCCGTGATGGGCGATCCGGTACTCGTCGTCGAGCCCGTAGGCCTGCCGGAAGCCGGCGGCGACCCGCCTCACGCCGGGCGGGCCGTAGACGTGGAAGGCCTCGTCTCGCCCGGCGACCCACGACTGCATCGCCCACTCGCCGAGCTCCCCGATGTGATCCGAGTGGAAGTGGGTGAGCAGGACACCCCCGAGCGCGGCCCGCGGCACGCCGATCAGCTGCGCGACCTCCTGTGAGCCCGGACCCACGTCGACCACCCAGACCCGGCCGCCCGCCACGACCGCCGTGCAGGCCGCCGCGCTCGTCGGGTCGGGGAGCGGCGATCCGGTGCCGCACAGCACGACGTGGAGCGCACCGTCGTCGAGCCACTCGGTGTGTCCGGCGCTCCGCTGCCGCTCGACGGCGGCCTCCACCACGCGGCCGACCATCGCATCGCAGCCCAGCGAGCTCGCCATCAACAGACACAAGGCTGCGAAGGACCGCCTCGGGAACCTGCGTCCCGTTGCGGCCTCCGCTCGGAATCGAATCCCTTCGCGACTCATGCTGGCTCCGTTCGATGGGATGGGGTCGGCGACGACGTGCATCAAGTCGGCCAGGCGGCCCCTACCACCGCTCCTTCCACGGACGCAGCGCGACCTCGAACGCCCACGTCGAGCGGTGCTGGCGGTGGAGGTGCAGGTAGGTCTCGGCGATGTGGTCCGGGTCGGCCATGTCGTCTTCCTCGGTCGGTCCGGCGACCCAGTGCGCCCGGCTCCCGTCGGCCTGGGTGTTGCCGATGGCCGCGTCGATCGGGATCTGTGCGACGTGGATGCCCTGCGGTCCGAGCTCACGCGCCATGCTCTGGGCGAGGCCCTTCTTCGCGTGGCACGCCATCGCGAACGCGGCGCTTCGCGGGAACCCCTTCAGGGCCGCACTCGCGTTCGTGTAGAGGATCGTGCCGCGGTGGCCGTCCTCGGGCATCGGCCGCTCGAGCATGCAGCGTGCGGCCTGCTGGCCGACGAGGAACGCGCTGAAGGCCGAGTTCTCGAAGACCTTCGCCACATGCGCGGGCTCGGCCTCGGTGATGTCCTTGCGGAAGATCTCCGCGAAGCGTCCGTCGATGTTGTGGACGACGAGGTGCGGCAGCCCAAGCTGCTCTTCGACCATCGCGAAGAGCGCGGCGACCGAGTCGGCATCGGCCGCGTCGCACGGAAGCCGAACGATGCCGTGCTCCTTCTCGAGCTCCACGAGGACGGGCTTGTCGGGCTTGCGGGCAGCGACGGCCACGCGCATCCCCTCGCGACTGAACAGCTTCGCGCAGCTCGAGCTGACGCCCGGCCCCCCGCCGACGATCAAAGCTACCTCGCCCTGGCTCCCTCGAGCGCTCATGCCGTCTCCTCGGCGACTACGGGCTCGAGCGAGAAGCCCGTACGCGGGAAGTGCGTGATGACCGCACCCGTCTCAGCGGCCGTCCTCCTCACGGCGAACTCCTGTGCGTCCGCTCGCACGAGCTCCCCCTCGACGGGGACGCGCGCGACGTCCGTCGGCGTGATGCGCACGCGGTCGCCCGGCTTCGAGTCGACTCCGATGGCCAGGGGCTCGAGCGCACGCGGCTCCGCCGCCTTCGCCTCCTCGAGTGCCGCCTCGCCGTCGGCCGGGGTGACGCGACCGCGCTGCCCGAACGCCTGCATCCGATCGAGCCAACCCATCACGTGGGGGTACGCCTCGATCATCGGCGCGTTGACGGGGTTGTTCCGCAGGAACCAGAGCGGGTGGTAGACGGAGAAGTCGGCGATCGACGGCTTCTCGCCGAAGAGGAACCCCGAGGCGACCGACATCTCGAGCTCGGTCAGCCAGTGAAGAACGGCCCCCTCGGCCTCGTCGATCGGCATGCCCGCGAGATTGGCCCCGCCGTCGTACTCCGCGCGGTCCTTCGCGAAGTCCTGGATGGACACGCCACCGAAGCCACCGCCGCCCCCACCGGCACCCTTCTGGAGCAGGCCTGCGATCGCCTGCGGCCGGAACGAGAGCGCGGCCATGATGCGAAAGAGCTCGGTGTCCGCGAGATCGGCGACCCGGGTCGCGGCGAAGCCCGGGGCGTACAGCGTGTCGTCACCCGCATGCTCGGCGAGTGCCCGGGTGATGATCTTCGAGTCGCAGTAGACGTCCGCACCGATCTGGGCGACCGGAATCCTGCGATAGCCGCCGGAGAGCGGCATGAGCAGCGGGCGCGGCATGATGATCGACGTCTCGACCGAGTACCACTCGATGTCGAGATACCCGAGCAGCGCGCGGATCTTCTCGCTGAAGGGAGACGCGGGGTAGTGGTGGAGATACACGTTCGCCATGGGGGGTCTGGGTCCCTCGACTAGGTCGGCGTGCTCAACAAGGATTCGATCGCCTGGGTCCACGCACGCCGGGTCTGCACCGGGCTGCGCCCGTAGGTCGTGCGAAACTGCTCCCAGGACTCGAGCGACGTGATCATCGCGATCAGCGCCGCTGCGTCGTCACGTCGGGCCGCCGAGCGCTCCCGCAGCTCCGGCGCGAAGTGCTCGCGCACCTGATCCACCATGATCTCACGCACGCGATCGACCATGCGGGCCGCCTCCGGATCCTGCAGCACCATGGACCGTTGCAGCTGTGCGAGGAGGTGGACCTCCTCCCACAGCGCGACGCGAAGCGAGACGAAGCGCTCGATGCGCTCGCGCAGGGGACCCTGGCCCGGCTCCGCGACATGGAGGAAGGGGAAGCGCTCGAGCATGCGGGCGCCCGCATCGCACCGCATCGCGTTCAGGCTCTCGAAGTAGCGGAAGAAGGTGGCCTTCGAGATGCCCGCACGCTCGGCCACCTGCTCGGCGGTGGGCGGGAGGTTGCCCTCGAGGACGAGGTCGATGAACGCGTCCAGCACGCGGACGCGCCTGCGCCTCGCCGCCGGCGTTCCCTGGAAGCGGTCGGGCGCGGGCGCTGCCGCCTCGGTCATACTGCAAGTCTCCCGCCGGGGATCGGTGCGTCCCGAACCCGGCTCCGGGCCGATCGCCCGACTATCTGAGACCGCCGGTCTCATTTTGGATGAGACTCGCACTCTCATTCGGTAGTGTCAACCGAGCCCGGCCCACGGCCCCCTTCGATCGTGGTGCAGGGCATCCCTTCCGATCCGC
>JASFUR010000352.1:0-4056 GCA_050050215.1 Gemmatimonadota bacterium | reverse complement strand
GGCACGCAAGGTGACTCGACCGTTGGTAGCACTTCAGAATCGTCTGAGCGTCCTTCCTGAAGCGGTGGAGCGACGGACCAGGCCTCGCTTGTCCGTGAACCACGCAACCGGGTCGGGCCGTCGGAGACCGGAATCAGCCGGACGAGGATCTGATCCGCGGCGCGCTGGACGGCCGCGGGGACCCGGACCCGGGTCCCAATCGACAGGACAACCGACAGGAAGAGTCGGCCTAGTCGACAAAGAGATGCCCCGCCCGGTCACCTGAGACCAAGCGGGGCGGTCACTTCACCAAAGTGGGCCTGGGTAGATTTGAGCTGCGGGCTCCGCTCCTCGCTCCCCTCCGCGGAAAGACCTGGCAGGCGCTTCGCGACTCCCCTTCTCGCCGCTCCGGGTGAACTACCGACAGGCCCACGCTTCGCGTGTGCCGAGGTCGGTAGCGGACAGATACAAGAAGCCCCGCCGGCTGGTCAGCGGGCGGGGTTCTAGTGGGCCTGGGTAGATTTCACCTGCGCACTTCCTAGCGGGCGCTGGCGCGAGTCCCCGGCCGATGCTCGGTGCCCTCCGCGGGTCAGCCTGGCAGACGCTTCGCGACACCCTCCTTGCCGCTCCGGGTGAACGACCGACCGGCACGCGCTGCGCGCGTGCGAGGTCGGTAGCGCGAGGACGTAAGAAACCCCGCCGACCCTTGAGTAGGCGGGGTTTCAGTGGGCCTGGGTAGATTTGAACTACCGACCTCACGCTTATCAGGCGTGCGCTCTAACCAACTGAGCTACAGGCCCAGAGCCGGAAAAGCTAAACCCGGCCGCGGGCGGTCTCAACCGTCGGCCTGCAATCACGGAAAGGATCGGATGGTACACCTGAGCCGCCAGATGCTCCACCGCCCCGCCAATCCTCCTAGAACTGCCGTCCCACGCTGACCGACACCCTCGGATCGTGGCGCTCGCCCCAGACCTTGGACAGCTCGACCTCCACGGGCCCCACGATCGTCTCCATGCCGGCGGTGAGCGCCCAGCCCGTCATCGGGAGCTCCATGGGGAATACCCACTCGTCGCGCACCCCGCCGATGTCCACGCCGCCCCTCAAGTAGCTATTGGGCGTAACCCTGAGCCGCAGGCCGAGCCTGGCGACCTGGACCGCGCTTCCGGCCTGTTCCTGCGTGGCGAGCCCCTGGAAGAGCGCGTGCGACGCTCCGAAGACGGCGGAGGGATGGGCACCTCCGAGACGAAAGCGGCGATGGAGCGGAAGGTCGGCCCCGCTCTGGTACCCGAACCACGCGCCGATGTCTGCGGTCAGCCTCGAGTGCAGAGGGAGGTACCAGCGTGCGTCGAGAACCGCGGAGCTGAAGTGCTCGCCCCGGACCAGGTCGGATTCGCCCAGCTCCCAACGCCCCGTCACGTCGGCACCGGAGTGCGGGAAGTCGAGGCGGTCCAGCGTCTCGTGGTCCAGCACGACGCTGCCCGAGACCAGGCTCACGTCCGGCAATTCGTCCGGATAGTCCGCGCGCTCGCCGGTGAACTCGAGGGACAGAGCGGTGCCTCGAGAGGCGGCGATGTCGAAGGAGAACACGCCGGTCCACAGGTCGATCCCGCTGCGGCCTCCGAGCGTCGCAGGGAGCTCCAAATCACCCTGGCTCCAGTGTCCGGCGAGCCCGATGCCGAGCCTGCCCGTCACGCCCCGGCGGCGGGACAGGTGGGCCCCGATGCGTGTCTCCTCACCGACTCGCAGGTCGAAGCGCGTCACCGAGCCGTAGAGGAGCGCGTTGTGGATGGTGGCGTTGAAGAGGAGCGCGGCGCGGTATTCGTCGTCGTAGCGAAGGCCCACACCCAGGCGATCTCGGGCGCGCTCTTCGACGTTCACGACGAGGTTCACCCCTCCTTCCGCGCGATCCAGTCGATACCGCACGAGCCGGAAGAGCCCGGTCGCGTCCAGATCGACCAGACGGGACTCCATGTCCGCGCGTCCCACGTAGTCCCCGACGTCGACCTCCAGCTCACCGCGGACGAGCTGGGTGACCCGAGGATCTTCGCTCCCTTGGATCACGATCGCGGCCACCCGAACGGAGTCTCCCAGAAACTCGATGGAGCGCCCCGGCCGTCCCCGCGACGGAGCCTCCAGGGCGAGCTGCCGCAGAGGTCCCTCTTGAGCCGAAACAGCCGTATCCCCTCGCATGACCCAGTCCGAGACCTCCTCGAACGCCAATGGGGAGATGCCGTCCACGTCGGGCCGGATGAGCACGTCGCAGAGCTCCCGCTGTTCGGTGGTGGCGGCCAGCATGCTGAGCGCCGTCACCTGCGAAAAGACGTCCAGGAGCGAACGGAGGTCGTCGGCCGAGCCGAGCGGAGCCGATACATCGCTGCAGATGACGAAGTCGGCGCCGAGGTCGCGCGCATCGACAGCCGGCAGGTTCCGACTGAGGGCGCCGTCGACGAGGAGGCGCTCGTCGAGCTCCAGAGGCTCGACGACGGCCGGGATACCGGTGCTCGCCCTCAACGCCTCGGACAGAACGCCCCCATGCATCGGCACGGGGTCCCCCGTCTCCAGGTCGGTGGCGACGGCCACGAACGGGCGAGGAAGCTTCCGGAAATCCCTCACGCTCGCGGCCTCCCAGGTCACGTACTCCAGAAGTCGGAGGACGTTGGATCCCACGATGGCACCCGAGGGCAGACTCACCCGGAGGTTCTCGAGCGGCACGGACAGGACGGCCCGCTCGTCCAACCGCCGTTGGTCGAGCGAGCGGCGGTCCCGGGAGACGTCGTCGCCGATCAGCGCCGACCAGTCCGCCGCGCGGATGATGCTCTCGACGGAGTCCACGGGCAGCCCCAGGGCGTACAGCCCGCCGACCACGCTCCCCATGCTCGTTCCGGCGATCACGTCCACGCGCACGCCGAGCCGCTCGAGCGCCCGGATCACGCCGACGTGAGCGATTCCCTTGGCGCTCCCGCCGCTGAGCGCCAACCCGATGGTCCGGGGCGGACCCGTAGGAGCCTGGGCACGCACGCGCCCCGCAGGCACGAGGACCAGCACGGAGAGAACGAGGAGATGGGCTGCGATACGCATGACGAGAAGATACGAAACGCGCTCGAGACTGCGCGTGCCGGTCGACCCGGCCTGGTCGACCCCGGGCCCTCCTCCGGCCGCGTCAGTCGAAGCGGTTGTTCACGACGTTGTTGTAGATCGATCCGAACTCGAACCCGATCCCGAACTGCAGGAAATAGCTGAAGTCGGTGGGTCGGTCGAAGCGACCGAGGAGGATCTCCTCCGGCGTGAGTCCCTCGGCGGAGATGAAGATCTGGTCCTCGATGAAGTCGACGCCACCTCGGATCTCGAGCTCGAGCCCCCTGAACACCCGGAACTCCAGGTTGCCGAAGAGCGAGACGCTCCACAGACCCGGGTCGTGTAGGAACTGCCTCCCCGAGAGAGAGAGAACCGATTGGCCCCACGGCTGGCGTTGGAAGAGGCGCAGCTCGAGCTCGTGCTGCGGCCGCACCTCCTCGGTCTCGAAGAAGATCGTCTCCTCCTCCCAGTCGTAGTACTGCACACGGAAGTCGTACCGCGCGGTCAGCGACCGGCGAGGAGCCTCATCGTACGAGAAGAAGCTGTACTCGAGCGCCAGCGAGCCGTCGGCCCCGAAATCCTGGTTCCGCCGCGTCGACGCCCCCGCGCCGGCCAGCAGCCCGAGCGACCAGTGGTCGGCCAGCGAGTACGCCACGAGCCCGTCCACGGACCAGTTCGAGCGCTCGTCGACGATCACCTCTTCGTCCTCGAGCTCCCGCTCGTCACGTCTCAGGTCGAAGTCGGACTCGAGCTCGAGCTTCCACGTGTCGGTCGTCCGACGAGCTTCGAACTGGCCCCGGTTCCTCCGCTCCTTCTCCGTCTCCTCCCCGCTGAGGTTCAGCTCGGCGCTGATCTCGAAGACCCAGAAGTTCCATGGATCGGAGACCTGGCTCCCGCTCACGAGCCGGTCGACCTCCTCGGAGACGGGATCGGTGGCCGTGACGTCGAAGCCGGTCGGCTGGTCGAGCAGGATCGAATAGCGGGCGAGCCCCGCGGCGATCA
>JASFUR010000351.1:0-4056 GCA_050050215.1 Gemmatimonadota bacterium | reverse complement strand
CTTCGACCAGAGCTTCGGCGTGCAGCTGGAGGGCGTCTGGCCGGTCAGCGAAGACCGACGGCTGCGCCTCCGGACCGACTTGGGCGTCCTCGTCTACGGGCACGAGACCATCGCGATGTGTCACCCGGTCGGATGCCGCATCGGTGTCGATCTGACGACGACCAACAACATCTTCTTCGCCGGCGTGGGGCCCGAGTATGCGTTCAAGACCGGAGGCTTCGAGCCCTACGTGTTCGGGACGCTGGGCCTCTCGTACTTCGCGACCATCTCATCGCTGAGCGGGCCCGACGACTACGCCGACTACTTCGACACCACGAACTACGACGACATCGTGATGGCGTGGCGCTTCGGCGGCGGCGCACGGGTGCGTGTGCACTCCGGACGGCACCCCGTCTCGCTCGACTTCGGCGTGGAGCGCCATCAGAACGGGATTGCCAACTTCCTGACCGAAGGTGACATCCTGGACAACCCGGATGGGTCCATCACGCTCTTTCCCAACCGGAGCGAGGCCAACCTCATGACCCTCCGACTCGGCGTCTCGGTCGGCGTCGGAGGGTAGGCTCGAACGTTCGCCTGCGGCGCGGGGACCGATTCTGATTCGGACCGGTCACCATTCCCACGGATCGGTTCCCCGCCCGCAGGTCGAAGCACGCTGAGCGTCACGACCCGAGCGGCGACGCTCGGGTCGACCCGGACCGACCCGGGCTCTAGCGGTCTCCCTGCCCCAGATGAACAGTCAGGAGCATCGCGGATTGCTCGGAGGCTCTCACGTCGTGCGGCACGTCGGGATCCAGGACCAGCACGTCGCCGGCCACGAGCTCGTGATTGCCCTCGGCTTTGACCTGGAGCTTCCCTTCGAGCACGTGAATCGTGACCAGACCACGCGCCGAATGCTGGTCGAGATGACCGTCCGCTTCGAACGAAAAAAGGACCTGGGTGACCGGAGGCCGCTGAAGGAGGGTGATCTGGCGATGGCCGGCCCGCGGCGGGTGATCTTCGGCGCGGAGCTCTCGGAGCGCATCCGCGAGAGAGAACAGATGGCTGCTCCCGGCGAAACGTTCCGACGGTGGGGTCCTGAGTCTGGAATCGCTCACGTCGTCTCCTCGGTGTGTTCTGTCGAACTCATTTGAGCCTAGAGGCCGTGACCGCAGAGTCAACTGCAGCCTATGGTGCGGAGGGCGCCGACAGCACCTCGCGCACCGCGCCCCGGTCGACCTTTCCGTTCGCGTTTCGAGGTAGCTCGGGGGAGGCTCGGAGGACGCGCGGCAGCTTCGGCCCGCTCAGACGCCCCCTCAGGAACGTGGTGAGCGCGTCGAGGTCGATGGCTCCCTCGAGGGGCACCACGCTCGCCGCCACGCGCTCACCCCACTCGGGGTCCGGAAGGCCGACCACGCAGACGTCACGAACTCCGTCGTACCCTCGGATCGCCTCCTCGACCTCGACCGCGTCTACGGTCACTCCACCGGTGACGATCCGATCGACGCGGCGACCGGTGACCCACAGGTCGCCGTCCTCGTCGAGTCGGCCCAGATCGCCCGTGTGCAGCCACCCGTCGGGCGCCGCCACGTCGCGGTCGTCGACGGCGAGGTACCCACTCACGACCGTCGCCCCCCGTACCAGGATCTCGCCGTCGTCGGCGAGACGGATCTCGACGGATTCCAGGGGCCGCCCGACCGTGCCGGGCTTCGTGGCCGTGAGCGCGGGGGGGGCCGTCGCCACCTGCGACGTCGCTTCCGTGAGGCCATACGTCAGGGCGAGCGGCCAACCGAGCGCCTGCGCGCGCCGTATCAGATCCGTCGGCGCGCGTGCCCCGCCCACCAGGGCGCACCGGAACGTCTGCGGCGGCCGCCGGTCACCCCTCGCGTCGAGGAGCCTGAGCAGCTGGGTCGGAACCACCGAGGCATGACTCACCGGGGCTCGCGCGTCCTCGCGGTCGTCGTCGGACGGGGCCGGTCCACCATCGATCAGCCCCAGGGTGCGCTCCGCCGAGAACGGCCCGTATGCCACGAGCCGACTGCCCAGCAGAAGGGACCGCGTGATGAGCGCGAGGCCTCCGATGTGCGCAGGCGACAGCGAGGCGAGCCAGACGTCGTCGGGCCCCAGGTCGAGCCGCTCCCGCGCGGCCAGCGCGGAGGCCGCCAGGTTCCTGTACGAGATTGCTACGCCCCGGGGACGGCCGGCGGTTCCGGACGTCCACAGGACCGCCTGGGGGCCGGGCTGCTCGCCGCTCAGGGCCCCAGCCGCGGCGTCGCGTTCCGCCTCTGTCAGCTTGGTGTTCAGCGGGGCCGGGGTGACGCCCAGCCTCCACAGGGCGAGGAGGTGGATCACCGCCTCCGGTGACGCGTCCAGGGGGATCGGCAGAATGCGTCCGGGGTCCGCGCCCTCCGAGCGCAGCGCGCCCGCCCGGGCGCTCACGGCCAGATCGAGCTCGGCGTAGGTCCACGAACGATCCGGACCGACCAGGGCGATCGCGTCCGGCGCGCCGCCCGCCTCGTCGAGAAGATCGATGAGCATCGCCGATGCGGCCCTCAGCCCAGACCCAGACCCAAGGTCAGGAGCGCCCCGTAGATCGCGGTGACGCGAGCCGTCGCGCCGAGCGCCGGGATCAGCTCACGCGGGTCACGATACCGGAACACCGTCCGGAGCGGCGCCCAGCAGAGGGGAGCCACGAGCAGTGCGGCGAGGGCGGCGGGCGGCCAACCGAGGAGGGTGACCCCGACCGCCGGCGCCGCCGCGGCCACCAGGAGCAGAGCGACGTACTCGGCCTTCGTGCCCCACGGACCCAGCCGGACCGCGAGGGTCCGCTTTCCCGCCCGGGCGTCGGTGTCGATGTCGCGGAGGTTGTTCACGACCAGGAGCGCGGTGCTGAGCGAGCCGAGCGCCGCGCCGGCGAGCAACGCGTCCAGGGGCCAGCTCAGCACCTGCACGTAGTAGGTCCCTCCGACCGCCACGAGACCGAAGAAGACGAACACGAAGACGTCGCCCAGCCCGTGGTACGCGAGCGGGTACGGACCGCCCGTATAGAGAACGGCGCACGCCACCGACGCGATCCCGATCAAGACCACCGGCCATCCCGCGACCGCCACGAGATAGACGCCGACGAGCATCGCGAGACCTAGAACGACGAACATGCCGCGCTTCACCGCCGCCGGGGATAGCAGGCCCGCCTGGGTCACGCGCGTGGGGCCGACGCGCTCCTCGGTGTCACCGCCACGAACGAAGTCGTAATAGTCGTTCGCCAGGTTGGTGCCGATCTGTATCAGCAACGCGCCGATCAGCGCCGCCGTCGCGGGGAGCACCGCGACCTCCGCGAGGTGCGCGGCCAGCCCCGTCCCGACGAGGACGGGCGCCGCCGCGGCCGTCAACGTCTTCGGCCTCGCCGCGAGAACCCAAGCGCTCAGGGCCACTCGAGAATGACCTGCGTCCCGACGATCGAGTCGAGCTGCGGATAGCTTCGTCGCAGGTAGTCGTTGCCGAGGGCCTCGATCGAATCCTGCCTCGGCGGATCCTCCGTGTAGGCGGCGTAGAAGCCGTCGGCGACCTCGACCCCGTCGATGATGCGGCCGATGGGCGGATAGCCCGCGACCCCCCCGGACATCTGGGTGTCGAGGCGCTGGTTGTCCGCCAGGTTCACGAACATCGTGTAGGAGCGTGTCTCGGGACCCGCGCGGGCGAAGCTGACCGTGCCACGCACGTTGCTACCCACCGACGGCTCGTCTTCCAGGGGGTGCTCCCGCCAGATCGAGTCGAGCACCGGATCCCCGGAGAATCCCCACTGCGCGACGAAGCCCGGGATCACCCGGTAGAACCTGGCTCCGGCGTAGAAATCGTTCTTCATGAGCTGGTATGCTCGGTCCACGCCCAGCGGCGACCACGTGCGTGTCATCTGCACGTAGAACGGTCCCTCGCTCGTCATCACCTCGACCACGAAGGAGTCGGGCGCCGTCTCCGAGAGCATCTGCTCGGTGGGCGCGTACAGACCGGCGTTGGACGCGCAGGCGGCGAGCCAGGACATGGAAGCGAGCGCGACGACCAGGACCGGCCCGAGGCGGGAGC
>JASFUR010000350.1:0-4062 GCA_050050215.1 Gemmatimonadota bacterium | reverse complement strand
TGTGCCTTCGCCGCCCGACATCCCCGCAGCCGCCGTCACCGATGGCGCATTGCCCAGGATTGCGGTGAGCTCGGCGTTCGAGACGAACCCGTTCGACCAACCGCCGTCGCTGCGAGCCGAGCTGAGTGCGTAGATGTTCTCCGCCTCCGGATAGGGAAGCGGCTTGAGGAGCGCGGCGTTCACTGTGCTGAAGATGGCCGTGGTCGCGCCGATTCCCACCGCCAAGGTGGTGATAGCCGGAAGGGTGAAGCTCGGCCGTCGCGCCAGACGTCGGAGCGCGATCCCTAGTTCGATCATTGGGCTGCCCCGTGTCTCCTATGGATCGCCCTCGTGGCCCATCCCGTGGAAGCTGCGCTCGAGAAGAATCGCGTCCGTCTGGGTACTGAAGACGCCATCTAACGGACCCGGAATTCTGCTGGCGCGGCCACCGAGTTCACAAGTCTTGGTGCTGCTAGCCTACTGAGCAGGAATGTTTACCCGGTACAACAGCGAGCGCCAAGTCGAGCGCTGCTCACGAGCCGAAGACGGTCGGAGACCCATCCTCCCGGCAACCCGCGCAGCAGCAATTCCCTGTTGGACTGCGGCTACTCCAAATGGTCCAACTCTTCGGGCGACATGGGGATGGGACTCGGATGTACTAGAAGTACGTGGATGCAGTCCGGGTCGAGGCGATAGACGATGCGATGTCGCTCTTCGTAGATCAGTTCGCGCAGGTCTTCTCGATTGGCCTCCGGAACCACTCGTCCCTGTTGCGGCAACTGCAAGAGGAGCTCAACTCGCTCGAAGAGCCCCAGCAGCCAGCCTTGTGCGGCCTGCGGGCGGTCTTCAGCGATATAGTCGAAGGCGGTTTCCGCCTGCTCGAGCGCCCGAGGAGACCACTGGAGTCTCACTGACCGAGGCGGGCCTTCATGCGGTCAGTCAGCCTCTGAACAACCTCCTCGTGCGGAATTCCGAGATCCTCGTCGATCTGGCGTTCGGCCACCGCGATGTTGCGGAGCAGCTCGACCTCGTCGACCAAGGCCTCATAGTCTGACGCCCCGAGCAGGACGGCCGCGCTCCGGCCGTGCTGGGTGAGCACAAGTGGGCGGTGGGTCGACCTGACTTGGTCGATGAAGCCAGCCACGTTCGCTCGAAAGGCAGTCAGTGGCTGGATGTCTTCGGTCGGGCGGACCTTGGCCATGGTGCATCCTGGCTAGCGTCAGACTGTACGTAACAATGTACAGTATAGCGTCCTGAGGCTCGAGGCTCCAGACCGGTCGCAGCCGCAGTCCAACGGACTCGGAATTCTGCTGGCGCGGCCACCGAGTTCACAAGGCCATGTGCTGCTAGCCTACCGACCATGATCGTTTACCCGGTACAACAGCGAGCGCCAAGTCGAGCGCTGTTCGCCAACCAGAGAAGGCCGGAGACCAACCTCCCTGGCAACCCGCGCAGCAGCAATTCCCTGTTATACGGCTCGGCTACTCAGCGAACATCTCCTGCAAGGCGCCCAGCGCCTTTGACAGAGTCGGGGACGTTACCTGACCGAGACGGCGGACGAGTCGCGCCCGATCAACGGTCCGAAGCTGATCGAGCACGATATAGCCGTCCTTCTTCTGGAACCGGCAGGCGATGCGGAAAGGGTAGGGGTGGCCCCCGGTGGTCATTGGAGCGACCAAGAACGTGCTCAGGTGTTCGTTGAGCTCATTCGGCGAGACAACGACACAGGGTCGCGTCTTTCGGATCTCGCGACCTTGGGTTGGATCGAGGGAAACGAGGTAGACGTCACCGCGCTGCGGTGCCGTCACTCCCAGGTCCACTCGGATTCGTCGAACGATGTCGGGGTCGGCTCGTCCAAGAGCCCGTCCTCACCCCGCTCCCGAAGCTTCGCGGCTGCGACGCCCCACTCATGACGATGGGTGGGCGTGCCCTCGATGACGATGCCGGACTCCACGACCCGAAGTTGGACTTCGTCTTCGAGACCGGCCTGCTCGAGGAGCGGTTTCGGGATACGGACCCCGCGGGAGTTGCCGATGCGGATGATCTTGGTCTTCATGAGGCAGTCGGTGGCTTGATACGTAATTACAACGTAATCACTGAGCACCCCGGAGGGAACCACCCGGTCGGAGCCGTATAACGGACTCGGAATTCTGCTGGCGCGGCCCGGCCGCTGACAAGGCTTGGTGCTGCTAGCCTACTGAGCACGGACGTCTACCCGGTACAACAGCGAGCGAAGACGAGCACTGTTCGTGAGGCTGTTTGGTCGGGGACCCATCCTCCAGCCAACCCGCGCAGCAGCAATTCCTTGTTAGGTTGCCCTGGTGGGGTCATCTTATCAGTAAGACGATAAGGAGTCTCTGTTATGGTGAAGCCGGCTACAACCAAGCTTTCGACTCGCGGGCAGGTCGTGATCCCGGAAGAGATTCGGAATCGGCTGGGCCTTGAGCCCGGTGAACAGTTCGTGGTGATCGGAGAAGGCGATGTGGTTGTTCTCAAAACCCTCAAGCCGCCGAAGCTCGAGGAGTTGAAGCCCCTGTTGGACAAGGTGCAGAAGGCTGCTGAGGCCGCTGGGGTGACTCCCGAGGACGTGGAACGTGTGATCGCGGAGGTCCGAGCCTCGAAGTGAGGGTCGTTCTCGACACCAACGTGGTGGTTTCCGCGGCGTTCTTCGGCGGTCCGCCGCGCGCCGTCGTTGACGCATGGATCGGCGGCCAGCTTCAAGTGGTGCTATCCCCGTCGATCTTCGACGAGTACTTGCAGGTCTGCGAACGCATGGGAGCCACCTACCCGGGCACGGACTACCAGCCGCTCCTCACGGCCTTCTTGGCGCACGGCCTACTCGTTGCCGACTCGAACGACAGCGGCGCGGTTACCGCGGATCCGGACGACGACAAGTTCATGCGATGCGCCCTCTCCGCCGAGGCAATCGTCGTGTCCGGCGATCGGCATCTTCGAGACGCCGACGGATGGCGTGGGGTCAGCGTCGTCACGTCAGCCCAACTCTTGGCACGACTGCCGGACTGAGCCGAGGGCAACCTAACGGACTCGGAATTCTGCTGGCAGGACCCGCATGGCCACAAGCCTGTGTTCACCAAGCTCACCTGGCACGGAGTCTAGCCGGTACAGAAGGGAGCGAAGTCGACCGCTGATTGCGAGCCAAAGAAGGTCGGAGACCTACCCTCTACGTCTACCCTGCAGCAGCAATTCCTTGTTAGGAAGAGCTCTTGCCGACCGGGCATGCTCAATTGCCTTGGGGGCCTTACCTGCAGTACTCTGAGAGTGGTGACGATTAGCTGCAAGGGAGGAGTGCCTCACCATGAGACAGAGCAAGTTGGGTCGTGCTTCGATCGCCGTTGCGATTTGGGGTGTAGCGATGGCCGGCGCTCGGACCCCGACGCAGGCACAAGGGATCGGGGATCAAGCGCGACTTGAAGCCGTCCTTGTTCAGGTCGAAAGTGGTAACGTCTCGATCGAGCAGCTTGAGGCCATTCCAGCCACCGCGGAGTCACAGGAGCTGCGTTCCATAGTGGGCGACTTGGTCCGGGCGCGGGAACAGCTACAGGTGCTTAGAGATCGGTACTCAGATGACTACCCGCCGATTCAGGACCTGCTGTCCACGATTGAAGCGATCGAGACGCGGGCGATACCTACAGTCGTCCGAGGATTGGTCGCCACCCAAAGGAGCCGGGACCGCGCCCGACTGGAGGCCGTCCTTGTGGAGGTGGACAGCGGCAACGTGTCGATCGAGCAGCTTGAAGCCATCCCGGTTGCCGCGGAATCGGCCGAGCTTCGTTCAATCTTGCGCGACCTGGTCCAAGCGCGAGAGGAGCTTCGGGTGCTTAGAGATCGGTACTCGGACGACTACCCGCCGATTCAGGACCTGCTGTCCACGATTGAAGCGATCGAGACGCGGGCGATACCCACAGTCGTTCGAGGATTGATCGCCAACCTCTCGGCAACAAACGGGGCATAGGGAAAGGGCAGTCGGTGACGCACGTCGGTAGACTGAGCTCTTCCTAACGGACTGGGAATTCTGCTGGCGCGGCCACCGAGTTCACAAGGCCATGTGCTGCTAGCCTACCG
>JASFUR010000349.1:0-4069 GCA_050050215.1 Gemmatimonadota bacterium | reverse complement strand
GAAGCGCCTCGGGCTCGGCGCCGGCGGCGAGGATCGTCACCCGGTTCGTGTCGACGTCGAAGCCGGCGCCCTCCTCGGTCACGTCGTTGGCCACGAGGAAGTCGAAGCCCTTCTTCTCCAGCTTCTTACGGGCGTTCTCGAGCACGTCGTTCGTCTCGAGAGCGAAGCCGACCGTCACGCTGCCCGCCTTCCGTCGGTCCTTCGTGTCACCGGCGATATCGGGGTTCGGCGCGAGCGTGACGTCGTAGGCGTCGCCGACCGCCTCACGCTTCACCTTCCGGTCCTCGGGCGCGGTGGGCTTGAAATCCGCGACCGCGGCCGCGAAGACCGTCACGTCCGCGTCGCCGATGGCGGACGAGACGGCCTCGAGCATCTCCTGCGCGCTCTGCACGCGCACGAGCTCCACGCCGACGGGCGGATCGAGCGAAGAGGGCCCGGACACGAGCGTGACCTCGGCTCCCCGGCGCCACGCAGCCTCCGCGACGGCGAAGCCCATCCGCCCGGACGAGCGATTGCCGACATAGCGCACAGGGTCGATGGCCTCCCGCGTGGGCCCCGCGGTCACGAGCACACGCCGGCCGCGGTAGGCGTCCTCCGAGCCGAGCGCCCGCCCGACGTGCTCCACGATCTCGGAGGGCTCGAGCATGCGGCCGGGCCCCTGCCCCTCTCCGGCGGCGAGCGGGCCTTCGGCGGGGCCGGCGATCACGTAGCCCTCGCGGGACCGCAACCGCTCCACGTTCTCCTGCACCCTGGGATGCGCGTACATGCGGTCGTTCATCGCCGGGCAGATCACGACCGGCGCGCGTGTGGCCAAGAGCGCCGTGCACAGGAGGTCGTCCGCCCGTCCCTCGGCTGCGCGCGCCAGGAAGTCGGCGGTGGCCGGCGCGACGCAGATCACGTCGGCATCTTTTCCCAGCGTGAGGTGCAACGCGGCGCCGTCGACCGAGAACAGGTGGGTGAGAACCGTACGACCGGTCACGCCCTCGAACGAGAGGGGAGCGACGAACTGCCGAGCGCTCTCGGTGAGGACGACGTCGACCTCGGAGCCGAGACGGGTGAGGTCGCGCGCGAGCTGGATCGCCTTGTAGGCCGCGATCCCCCCTGTGACCCCGAGCACGATCCGTCTGCCCTGCCAGGGGCGTCGGGGGACGAGCTCGGGTCTGGGCAAGCTGGGCTCCTGCGCTTCAAAAGGGACGCGCGGGCGTCCCGGATGGCGTGCTGAATCGGGAGCCTCGTCCACGAGGCTCCCGGAACTCACATCTCGTCGCGGCGGCGGCGCTTCACGAGGCGGAACTCGATCTGACCCGAGGTCAGCGCCTCGAGGGCGCGCGTCGTGAGCTTCTTCTCCTCGCCGAGCGGCATGGCCTCATGGGGAAGCGAGTTCAGCTCGCGCGCATACTTGGCGGCCACCAGGACGCCGAGATACTTGCTCTCGGTTCCCCGGGCGACCTCGTCGGGCGTGAAAACCCTCATCCATCTACTCCTGTGACGTCGTGTGCTCTTCGTATTCCTCGTCGAGGATCCTGCGGATCTCGGAGCGGAACGCTTCCACGTCGTGCTCCACCGCACCGTGCCCCATCGCCTCGACCCCTCCGGACGCGATGGCGCGGATCCTCGCCAGGCACTGCTCCAGGTCGTCGTTGACCACCACATAGTCGAAGACGCCGACCGCCTGCAACTCCTCGAGCGCCGTGCGCAGACGCCGGGCCACTTCGGCCCGCTTCTCCGTGCCACGGCTCGTCAGGCGGGACAGCAAGGTATCTACATCGGGCGGCAGAACGAAGATCAGCTTGGTGTCCGGGACGGCCCGGTGGATCTGCCGCGCGCCCTGGACATCGATGTCGAGGACGACGTGCACGCCGCGGTGCGCGGCCTCCTCGAGCTGCGAGCGGGGCGTCCCGTAGAGCTGGCCGTGAACCTCGGCCCATTCGGCGAGCTCGCCGGCGGCGATCATCTCCTCGAAGCGGGCGCGGTCGACGAAGGTGTAGTCGACGCCCTCGCGCTCGTGGCCGCGCGGCTTCCGCGTGGTGGCCGAGATCGAAAAGGAGTAGGCGTCGTCCTCGACGAGCCGACGCGCCAACGTCGTCTTCCCCGTCCCGCTCGGGGCGGCGAGGACTATGGGCGGCGCGCCGTCGCTCATTCGACGTTCTCGACCTGCTCGCGGATGCGCTCGACCTCCTCCTTGAGCCCCATCGCAGCATGCGAGATCTCCGCGTCGTTGGCCTTGGAAGCGATCGTGTTGGCCTCGCGGTTCATCTCCTGGACCAAGAAGCCGAGACGCTTCCCCACGGGATCGGAGTCGTCCGCCGAGAGCGCCTCGTCGAAAAGGTCACAATGTGAGCGAAAGCGGACGATCTCCTCGTTGATGTCCCAGCGCTCGGCCAGATACGCGATCTCGCGGGCCAGACGGTCCTCGTCGACCTCGACCTGCTCGGCGAGCTCCTTGATCTGCTCTCGGAGCCGGTCGCGCTGCTCGAGGAGTCGATCCGGGGCGCGTGCCTCGACCTTCGCCAGGAGCTCGCGGACGGCTTCGAGGCGCTCCTCGAAGTCGGCTTCGAGCCGCTTGCCCTCGGCCGTGCGCAGCTCCACGACGGCGGCGGCGGCGGCCTCCGCCAGCTCCGAGACCATCTCCGGCTCCACGCCCTCGGTGCGGTCGACGTCGGTAGCGCGCACGAGGCTGGACTCGCGCGCGATCATGCCCAGGTCCACGACGCCGGACACGTTCAGCTCGTCACGGAGCGCCTCGAGGGCCGCGAGGTAGGCTCGGGCCCGCGGCAGGTCCGCCTGATAGACGCCGCCCGCCTCGGCGGTGCCACGGTCGAGCGTCAGGTACGCGTTCACGTGGCCGCGCGTGATGTGCCGCTTGAGCGCCTCCGACACGACCGACTCGTACCGGTCGAACCCGGCGGGCGTCTTGATGCTCGTGTTGAAGAACCGGTGGTTCACCGTCTTCACCTCGAGGCGCAGTCGGCCCGCGGGCGTGTCGTGCTCGGCTTCCCCGTATCCCGTCATGCTGCGGATCATCGCGAGAACTTACCTCCTCAGTTCCACAAGTCCCAGCGCAGCCCGAAGAACGAGCGCGTCGGCGGCAGCAGGCGGCCGGGGAAGTTCTGCAGGTTCCGCCGGACGGCGAGGTTGTCCCAGGTGAAGAAGAGACGCACCGAAAGGATGCGGGCCGTGATGCGTCCATACCAGTCCTGGAAGAACGGCACCGTCTCGAGCCCGTTCACGCCCCCCGACGGAACCAGGACGAGCGACGGATCGTGGCCGCGCACGCCGAGCGACCACCACAGCTCGAAGTTGCCGGACTCCAGATAGACGCGGTGGAACTCGAAGGAGCCACGGTAGATGCGCCTGGGCAGGTACACGCCCTCCGCGTCCCACTGCTGGTACGAGCCCTCGAGCCGGAGCCCCTCCAGGATCGGCAGCGGTAGGCTCGCGAAGCCCTCGAACCCGTAGCGCACCCCTCCGGTCACGCTCGGTGCGCCCCGGTCGAGCTCGAGCTCCAGTGGTACCTGCTTGTCGGTCTCGGCGCGCAGCCCGGCCCCGGCGAGCGTCACCCCCCAGAGGGTAGCGGACGCTCCACCCCTCAGGAGGCTCCGCTCCAGGATGTACGGCGCCGGGTCGTCGGGGTGCGTGGGTAGCGGCTGGGGGATCACCGGATCGGGCAGCTCGTCGCTGACCGGTCCCGCGCGCCCTGCGTACTCGCCACCGTCGAACGACCCGAAGAGCGTCACGCCCTCGACCGGCCCGAGCCAGCCGCCGACTCCGTAGCCGAGCACCGACGTTCCGGCCCACGACGACCGTGACGCGTTGCCGTACGCTCCGAAGCGGGCAGCCGTGACTCCGGCCGAGCCCTCGAGCCGATGAGACGGCAGGTCGTCGTCCGGTCCGAGCCGATACGCTGCGCGCGCCCAGAGCGCGCCCCGCCGCGCGGCCAACCGCACGCCGTGCTGGACCCGGGTGCCGCCCTCGTACCCGTAGGCTTCCCGCGAGTCCTTGACGTCGTGGGTGGAGCGGCCCGTGTACGCCTCCGCGACGACGCCGTTCACGATCTCGAGCCGACCCC
>JASFUR010000348.1:0-4075 GCA_050050215.1 Gemmatimonadota bacterium | reverse complement strand
AGGAGGATCCCCTGGAGGGCGAGGGGGACGCGACGCGTGGCTCCGCGGCCGACACGCCGGACACGCTCGGTGGCGGTATCGAGGAGATCGGCCCCGACGTCCGGGACCACTTCTTCATCGTTCCGCCTCTGCCGGGCGTGCACGCCCAGGAGGACGAGTGAGCGCGGGCGACGGAATGGACCGAGCGCGAACCGCGCTCGACGCGATCCGTGAGCGCGAGGCGGGGCCGGAGGCGCTCAACGCGTTCCTCTCGGTGCAGGACGAAGACGACCTCACGATGGAGAATCCGGACGGACCGTTGGCCGGCATCCCGCTCGCGGTGAAGGACAACCTCGCGACGCTGGATCTGGACACGACGTGCGGCTCGAAGGTGCTCGAGGGCTATCGGTCCCCGTTCGAGGCGACCGTCGTGCGCCGGGCCAGGGCGGCCGGAGCCGTGGTCGTCGGCAAGACGAACATGGACGAGTTCGCCATGGGATCGTCGACGGAGAACTCGGCATACGGGCCGACGCTCAACCCGCACGACCTCACGCGTGTGCCGGGCGGCAGCTCGGGTGGCTCGGCCGCGGCCGTGGCCGCCGGGCTCGTCCCCATGGCCTTCGGCTCGGACACGGGGGGGTCGGTGCGGCAGCCGGCGGCCCTGTGCGGCGTGGTCGGGATGAAGCCCACGTACGGCAGGGTCAGCCGGTACGGGCTCGTCGCCTACGCTTCGTCGCTCGACCAGGTCGGCACGTTCGGCCGCACGGTCGCCGACGCCGCGCGGCTGCTGCAGGCCGTCGCGGGCCACGACGACCGGGACGCCACGTCGGCCCGCCGGGAGGTTCCCGACCTCGAGGCAGCCGTGGGTCGCGGCGTCGACGGGCTCGTCGTGGGCCTGCCCAAGGAGTATGTCTCGCATCTGCTCGACGACGAGATGCGGGCCTCGGTCAACGTCGCGGTCGAGAAGCTCCAGGAGGCCGGTGCCGAGATCAGGGAGGTGTCGCTTCCCCACGCCAAGCACGCGATCGCCTGCTACTACGTGATCGCGCCTGCCGAGGCGTCCAGCAACCTGTCGCGCTACGACGGCGTACGGTACGGCGTGCGGCGAGCCGAATCGGACCTCGTATCGATGTACGAGGCGACCCGCTCGCACGGGCTCGGGCCCGAGGTCAAGCTCCGCATCATGCTGGGTACGTACGTGCTGTCGGCCGGCTACTACGACGAGTACTACGGCACGGCCCAGAAGGCCCGGAGATTGATCACGCAGGACTTCGGGCGGGTCTACGCGAGCGGTGTGGACGTCATCCTGACACCGACCACGCCGACTCCGGCGTTCGCCCTCGGGGAGCGCACGGACGATCCGCTCGAGATGTACCTGTCGGACGTCTTCACCGTGCCGGCCAACATCGCCGGGATCCCCGGCATCTCGGTGCCGATCGGCAGGGTGAGGGGACTTCCGGTCGGCGCGCAGGTCCTCGCGCCCTGGTGGCACGAAGAGCCGATGCTCGCCACGGCGGGAGCCCTGGAAGCCGCGTTCGGGTGGGAGGGCGCATGAGCTGGGAAGCGGTGATCGGCCTCGAGGTGCACGTCCAGCTCCGCACGGAGCGGAAGCTGTTCTGTGGGAATCGGGTCGTGTTCGGCGACGAGCCCAACACGCACGTCTGTCCAGTCTGCCTGGGGCTCCCCGGTGCCCTCCCGACGACGAACCCGGAGGCGGTGTCGCTCGCCATGCGCACCGCGCTGGCGCTCGGTTGCACGGTGCACACCCACAGCGTCTGGGCCCGGAAGAACTACTTCTATCCGGATCTGCCGAAGGGCTACCAGATCACGCAATTCGAGCAGCCGATCGCGACGCACGGGCGGGTCGCGTTCGACGACGTCGCCGGGGGCGTGGGAGAGGTGCGCATCCGGCGTGCCCACATGGAGGAGGACGCGGGGAAGTCGATCCACGACCGGGTGCCCGGAAGCACGGCCGTGGACCTCAATCGAGCGGGCACTCCTCTCGTCGAGATCGTGACCGAGCCCGACCTGCGGTCCGCTGCGGACGCCCGCGCCTTCCTCGGGTCGCTGAAGCAGCTCCTCGAGTACGTCGACGTGAGCGACTGCAACATGGAGGAGGGGAGTCTGAGGGTCGACGCGAACGTCTCCGTGCGCCCCGAGGGAACCGAGGCGCTCGGGGCCAAGACGGAGATCAAGAACGTCAACTCCTTCTCGGGTGTGGAGAAGGCGATCGAGCTCGAGATCGCCCGGCAGGTCGAGGTGCTCGAGTCCGGGGGGCGCGTCGAGCAAGAAACGCTCCTCTGGGACGACCACAGGAGCCGCCTCCGCTCCATGCGCTCGAAGGAGGACAGCCACGACTACCGGTATTTCCCCGATCCGGATCTGCCCACGCTGGTCATCGAGGAGAGCGCCATCGCCGAGGCACGCGACGCGCTCCCCGAGTTGCCGCGGGCACGACGTGAGCGGTTCGTCTCGGCCTACGGGCTCTCTGAGTACGATGCCGGGGTCCTGACGCAGGCCGCCCCCACCGCCGACTACTTCGAGGCGGTGGCCGGGGCCGTCGACGCCAAGGCCGCGGCGAACTGGATCATGGGCCCGGCGCAGGCGCTCATGAACGAGCGCAAGGAGGACGCGGCCACCTTCTCCGTCTCTGCGGCCACGCTGGGCGAGCTGATCGGTCTCGTCACCGATGGAACCGTCTCGGACAGCGCGGCCAAGAAGGTCCTGGGAGTCGTAGCCGAGGAGGGCGGAAGCCCCAGGGAAATCGTCGAGGCCCAGGGCCTCACGCAGGTGCGGGACGATGACCAGCTCGCGGAGTGGGTGACCGAGGCGGTCGAAGCCAATCCCGACGAGGCCGGCCGCTACCGTGAGGGCGAGAAGAGGCTGCTGGGCTTTCTCGTCGGCCAGGTCATGAAGCGCTCGGCCGGCAAGGCCGATCCGCGCCGGGTCAACGAGCTGCTCAGGGAAGCGCTGGACTGAGCCGAGGGGACCGGCTCGTCGCTCCAGCGTGGGATCTCAATCCTTCTGGGCGGCCGTGCTGGTGGCGGGGCCGGTCGAGGATGGCGCCAGCGTCCTCGACGGAGCGGTCGCGGAGGTGATACCGGCTGCGAAGTCCGGATCGAGAAGCTGCGGCCAATAGAGCAGGTCGTGCGACGGGAAGGGGAAGAACTCGTCGGCCATCTCCCGGAGGACCTCGGGGTGGTCCGCCGTATGGTCGGACATGGCGCGCCGCCGGACCTTCTTCGCGAGCCGGAGGTTCAGGTCGCCGACGGGATCGAGATCTCCGGGCGTCGATCCTGCGCGTCCCTTGAGGTAGGCGACGATGTAGTCGAAGGAGGTCTCGAAGTACCGGTCCACCAACGGGTCCGGGAGGTCGAACCGCGAGTTGGCGAGCACCTGGCTGAAGACGCGTTGCCACCGCTCGTGGCCCTGGAAGCGGATCATCCCACGGAAGATCCTGCGGTTCGTCTTGAAGCTGAACATGGTTCGGCTCAAGACGTCGTCGAAGAGCGCGTCGGCCTCCGAGTGGTCGTGCTCGACCACGATGTGCCTCGCGAGCGAGAGGAAATCCTCGCCGACGTGCATGTCCATGCGGTGCTCCCAATACGTATGTCCCACCGCCTGGGTCGTGCTCGTGAGGAGGAGCTGTCGAGGCACGAAGACGTTGTGCGCGATCGTGTCCGCGGCGAGATGCGCCAGGTAGCCGTAGCCGACCGCTGCCATGCGCTCGGAGTCGGCCGCGTCGAGGATCTCCTCCCCGACCTCCCAGCTGTGGCAGTGCCGGCCCTCGGGGACGTACTTCTTCGCGAAGGAGATGTCCGCCGCGACGGAGCCGTAGAGGAAGTGCAGCGGGAAGCGCTCGAGGAGGGCCTGGATCGCCGGCGGGAGCAAGTAGAGCGACCCGAGCAGGGCCTCACCCAGGGCTACGTGCGTCGCCGGGCCCCAGGCGAACACGGGCTCGGGAACCAGCGCCAGCCACGCGACCGCTAGAAGGAGTGGCGCCAGCCACCCGCGGTCGGATCGCCGATTCGTGTCAGGCCTCTTCGGCCGCAACAGCTCGGGCTTCGTGCGGTTCATCCTCTGGTGGGTCTGCGAC
>JASFUR010000347.1:0-4083 GCA_050050215.1 Gemmatimonadota bacterium | reverse complement strand
ACGCTCGACGATCTCCCCGTGGACGGCGATTTCGGGTTCGCCCAAGGTCGGCGCCCCGGCCTCGGTGTGCGCGGCGGCAGGCTCGAGACGCAGCTCCAGCCACGCATCGCCCACGGGAATGATTTGACGGCCCGAGCCGCATTCGTGCAGCGGGCGGTCCACGTACTCGAGGCCGTAGCCCGGCAGCCCGTCGGGAGAATCGAGCTCGACCACGACCCGCTCGTACGACGCGTGCACGCCCGTACGCAGTGCGGTCAGCACGGGAAGGGGCGGAGGGCCGGCACCGAGGCTCGCGGCTGAAGAGAGACGGGCGACGGTCCACGCGGTCGAATCGACGGTGGACGGCTCTACGGAGCCCTCACCACCGGGGGCCTGCTCGGATGCGGAAGAGGCCTGCCCCCCGCCCACCTCCTCTCCCGGGTCCGGCTGGCTCCGGCATCCGACCACGGCCAGACAGAGAAGGAGCCCCAGCACGATCAGCGGCAAGGAGCGCCGACCCTGGTCCACCTCAGTCCTCACCGCCGATCCCGTACTTCTCCAGCCGGTACCGAAGGGTCTGTCGGCTGACACCGAGCAGTCTCGCGGCAGCCGTGACGTTTCCCTCGGTCTGCTCCAGGGCGGCCGCCAGGATGCGGCTCTCCCACTGATCCAGCGTTTCCTTTCCGTCCAGCACGAAGCGGAGGACGCGGTCGTCGTCCCGGTCGGAGCCCACGGCCGAGGACGTTCCCTCGCCCGGAAGCCACGTCTCGGGGAACTGCGCGCCGGTCGACAGCAGCACCGAGCGCTCCACCACGTTGCGCAGCTCCCGAACGTTGCCGGGCCAGTCGTACGCCCGCAGCCTGCTCCACGCCGCCTGCGACACGACCTTCACATCCTTGCCCGACCGCGCGTTGAACTCGGCGATGAGCTGCATGACGAGCGGCTCGATGTCCTCCGGCCGCTCCCGGAGCGGAGGCAGCTTCACCACGAAGACGGACAGCCGGTGGAGGAGGTCCTCGCGGAACTCCCCCTCGCGCACGCGTTCGCCGAGATCCCGGTTGCTCGCGGCGAACAGTTGGACGTCGACTTCGATCTCCGCCTCCCCGCCGACCCGCCGGATCCGGCCGTCCTCCACCGCCCGCAGCAGCTTGGCCTGGAGCCGGCCGTCGAGCTCGGAGATCTCGTCGAGGAAGAGCGTCCCGCCGTGCGCCTGCTCGAAGAGCCCCCGATGGCGCGACTTCGCACCCGTGAATGCGCCGGCCTCGTGTCCGTAGAGCTCGGACTCGAGAAGCTCCGAGGGGAGCGCGGCACAGTTGACCTCGACCAGCGGCCCCTCGCGGCGCGGGCCGTTGTAGTGGAGGATCCGCGCGACGAGCCCCTTCCCCACGCCGGTCTCCCCACCGATCAGCACACAGCTCAGCGGTACCTGGGAGAGCTGCTCGATGGTGGAGCGCACCTCATCGGCCGCTCGGCTCTCGCCGATGAAAGCATCCAGGGAGTATCGCTCGTGCAAGTCGTCGGACTGGGTCCGCAGACGCCGCTGGGCGCGAGCGCTTCGGGCGGCTCCCGTGATGACGAGGTCCAGGCGTTCCGTGGGACACGGCTTCTCCACGAAGTCGAAGGCCCCCAGCCGCAGCGCCCGCACCGAGTCGGGGACGCTCCCGTATCCGGTCAGGATGATCCACTCGGCACCTGACGCTCCGTGATGGCGCTCGAGCAGGTCGAGCCCGTCGCCGTCGGGGAGCGAGAGGTCGCAGAGCACGACCACGGGCTGCACCGAGCGAGAGCTCAGCAGTCGGGTCGCGGCCGAGGCGGTGTCCGCTTCGACCACCTCCCATCCGGACTTCGAGTAGTGCCGGGCCAGCTCGGCTCGGAGCAGGTCCTCGTCCTCGATGATCAGCAGGGTGTCACGCATGGATCAGCGGTAGCTCGATGCGGGCGCCGGCGCCTCCGGCTTCACGATTGTACAGCTCCAGTGTACCCCCCAGGTCCCTCGCCGCGCGTCGGGCGATCGCCAGCCCCAGGCCGGTGCCGCCCTCCCGGCTCGTCGCGAACGGCCGCCCACCGCTCTGGAGCACGGCGTCGGGGAAGCCGGGCCCCTCGTCTTCCACGCTGACCAGCAGGCGGCCCGAACCGTGCGTGGCTGCGATGACGACCTCGCCCTCGCCGCCCGCCGCCGACATCGCCGCGAATGCGTTCAGCACCAGGTTGGTCAGCGCCTGGCGCAAGCGCTCTCGCGGCAGCGTGGCGCTCAGCCCGGGCTCTGCTTCGGCGCGCAACGTCACACCCTCCGGCGTCTGGAACCGAAGCAACCCGGCCAGCTCCGTCACGAGCTCGCCGACGTCGGTCTCGGACGCCGGCTCGGGCTCGTGCCGCGCGGAGCGCAGATAGTCGTTGAGATTTCGCACGGCCCGGTCCACCTCACTGGAGACCGCGGCGAGCCGGGACGACAGCTCCGGTTGCTCCACCTCCTTGCGCAGGTTCTCCAACGCGAGGGCCGCTCCCGCCAGCGGATTGCGCAGCTCGTGCGCCACGCCGGCCGCGGTCTCTCCAACGGCGGCGAGCCGCTCCGACCTCGCGAGCGCCTGCTGCTGCTCGATCACGGCCGTGCTCGCGGTGCGAACCGCCTCCTCGAGAGACTGCGCGCGCGCTTCGTGCGCCGCCTCGAGCTCGGTGAGGCGCTCCACCAGTCGATTGAAGTTCTCGAACACCGGGAGCATGAACGGATGGAGTCCCTCGGTGGACGCCTCCTCGAACCGGCCGGCGCGGAGTCGGCTCAGAAGGGAATCGAGTCCCTTGAGTGGACGCAGCACGCGGCGCCAGAAGAAGAGCGCGGCCAGCAGCCCGACCGTCACGAAGCCCCACGCAGCGAGACGCACCTCACGGGCGGCGTCGCTCCTCAGCTGCCGTAGCAGCTGGGCCTCGCGGGCGGTCTCGCGCTCGGCCACCTGCTGCATGAGGAGCGTTCCCTCGAGCAGAACCTCGGGTGGAAGCACGCTCCGCCGCGCCACGACGGCCCGAAGCGCCTCGAGGCGCTCCCCCTCCCCGCTCTCGACGAGCCCGGAGGCGGCGAGTTCGGCGAGCGCGCTGCGCATCGCGTCGACGATGACCGCGTTCGCGAGCAGGCTCACGCTCCCCTCGTCGACGATGCGCTGCTGCAGTCGGCTCTGGATGGTCGCCAGAGCCTCGGTGCGCTGCGCGATGTCGCGGATCTCCTCCATTCGGGAGAGACTGCGAACCGCCACGAGGGCGGGCAGCGTGAAGCTCGCCATGAGGAGAACCGTCCCCGTGATCGCAGTGCCCAGGCCCGGGATGCCCAGAGCGCGCAGGCGCCTCCCCTGCTTCGGCTCCGAGCCTCCCGGCTCGTCGTTGCCCTCTGACTCTCGGCCCTCGGACTCGGTCACCGCACCCCCTCGGACGGTACGTGCTGCACCTGTGCGCTCCGTAGCGCGGCTCATGAGCGCAGGTGGCCGGAGCCGATCAGCTGGAGCGCGAGCCCAGGGCACCGGCCAGACTCGACGCGCTGTCCCTGAGCCCTTCTACGGCGTCGCGGATCTCGCGCTCCTCCGGAGGCGATCGGGAATCGAGCCTGTCGGCCACGGTCCCGGCGTCTGCGAGCGCCCGCTCGATGGTACCGCGGGGGGCGATGCCGGACAACGAGAAGCCGCACCTCACCTCGTCCGCGGAAGCCCGCAGAAGGAGCGCTGCCCGAGTGTGCCGTCCGGCTCTCCACTCCCCCAGAACCTCCGTCGCGTGGAGTTCGGCCATGGCGCGGAGACCTCCGGACAGGGTGTGGTTCAACGTGGCGAGATCCTCCTCATCGCCACGGCGCAGGTGCCGGGCCGCGGCTTCGAGCTCCTGCGCCGTCGCCACGAAGCCTCGACGCGCACCGAAGCCCTCGGCGTAGAGATGTCCCCACCGGAACAGATAGGCGCTGATCTCGAGCTGCCGCGCGGCCTCGGTCCGCTTTCCCTCCTTCAGCAGATCATGGGCGAGACGCACGTGATGGAGCGGATCGTCCGCCATGGCCAACCAGAGCGCTCGCGCCTCGTCGCCGTCGGAGTCGCCGGCCGCCACGAGCGCCGGAAGCTCCGCGACGGCCTG
>JASFUR010000346.1:0-4103 GCA_050050215.1 Gemmatimonadota bacterium | reverse complement strand
GCGGCGCGAACGAGACGGAGGTGATCCGCGATCTCGACCGGATCCTCGATCCGTATGGAGGCCTCGGCGCCTACGGCCGCGCCGATCAGCTTTCGTGGAAGATCCTCAACGACGAGATCCGCCAGAATCGCTCCATGGGCACGGCCTTTCCGCTCGTCTTCCTGTCGGTGGCGGCCTTCCTCCTGAACATCGTGCTGTCGCGGCTCATCTCGACGCAGCGCACGGAGATCGGCGCGCTCAAGGCGATCGGCTACTCGAACCGGGAGATCGGCCTCCACTTCCTCTCGTACTCGGTCGTGGCGGTCGGCCTCGGCACGGCGCTGGGCGCGCTCGGGGGCGTGTGGGCCGGGGACGCCATCATCAACCTCTACCAGGACTACTTCAGCTTCCCGTCGCTCCAGCACCGTCTCTCTTGGACGCTGGTCCTCATCGGTGGCGGCATCTCCTTGGTGGCCGCGGTCATCGGCGGAGGGGGCGCCGTGAGGAAAGCGACCTCGCTCCCTCCGGCCGAGGCGATGCGTCCGGAGCCGCCCGATCGGTTCCGGCCGGGCTGGATCGAGCGCGCGGGGCTGGGGCAGATGCTGTCGACCGGCGGCCGCTTGATCCTCCGCAACCTCGAGCGCCGCCCGCTCCGTGCGGCGATGTCCTCGCTCGGCGTCGCGTTCTCGGTCGGCATCCTGGTCCTCGGGCTCTTCATGTTCGACGGCATGGGCTTGATGCTCGACATCGAGTTCAAGGTGGCGCAGCGCGAGGACCTGACGGTCGCGTTCAACCGTGATCTGGGTCCCGAGGTGCGCTACGCGCTCGCCTCGATGCCCGGCGTCACGCGTGTGGAGCCGTTCCAGTCGGTGCCGGTCCGGCTGCACGCGGGGCACCGCGAGCGTGAGGTCGCGATCACCGGGCTCGAGCCCGACGGCCGCCTTCGGCGCATCGTCAGCGAGAACCGGCGCATCCACCCGATTCCACTCGAGGGGATGGTGCTCAGCAAGGTCCTGGCCGACCGGTTGGACGTCAGCCGCGGGGACACGCTCGTCGTCGAGGCCCTCACCGGCCTGCAGCGCAGCGAGCGCATCCCCGTCACGGGCGTCGTGTCGGATCTGCTCGGCGCGTCGGCGTACATGAGCCAGGAGTCGCTGCGTGGGCTCACCCAACAGGGCCCCCGCGCCACCGGCGCCTACCTGCTGACCGACGGCGAGCACCTCGACGAGGTGAACCAGGAGCTCAAGGGGGCTCCGGCCGTCGCGAGCGTGACCTCGCCGGCCACGATGCTGGACTCCTTCGAACAGCAGCTCGAGGACAGCCTCTATATCTCCGTGTTCTTCATCCTGGGCTTCGCGACGGTGATCTCGGTCGCGGTCATCTACAACGGGACGCGCATCGCGCTGTCCGAGCGGGGACGGGAGCTCGCGAGCCTGCGGGTGCTCGGCTTCACCAAGCAGGAGGTGGCGACGCTGTTGTTCGGCGAGCAAGCCGTCATCACCTTGGCGGCGATCCCGGTCGGCTGGGCAATCGGCTACGGCCTGGCCTTGCTGCTCGTCCTGTCCCTGAACTCGGAGACCTACAGGATTCCTGTCGTGATGAGCGGGTCGACGTACCTGTGGACGGCGGCCATCACGGTCGTCGCGGCGACGGCCAGCGCGATGCTGGTGCGCAGGCGCCTGACCCACATGGATCTCATCGCCGTGCTGAAGACGAGGGAGTGAGCCGATGAAGAAGTGGATGATGATCGGCGGGGGCGTGCTCCTCCTGGCCATCCTGTGGGCGCTGCTGTCGGACGGCGGCATCGAAGTGACGACGGCGACCGCCATGCGGGACACCCTGAGCGTCACGATCCCGGCCGAGGGCCGGACCCGCTCCCGCGAGCGTTTCGCCGTGACCGCGCCGGTGTCGGGCCGTCTCACGCGCATCGATCTGGAGTCGGGCGACCTGGTGGAGGAAGGGCAGCTGTTGGGACGGCTCTACGCCGCCCCGGAAGATCCTCGGGTCATCGCGACGTCGCGCGCCGAGGTCGAGGCCGCGGAGGCGCGCTACCGCGAGGCTCAGACGATGCTCCGTCAGGCGGAGCTGCAGGCGCTCCAGGCCGACCGCGAGGCCGAGCGCCGGAGGCCGCTCTTCGAGCTGGGCGCCATCACCGCGGAGCAGATGGAGCAGGCCGAGCTCGCGGCCACCGTCGCCGACCAACGGCGCAGCTCGGCGGAAGCCAGCGTGGAGGCGGCCCGCGCGGCGCTCGAAGCCGCCCGCGCGAGGCTCATCGGCGCCGGGAGCACGGATCCCGAGGCGAGCCCGGTCGATATCGTCGCGCCGGTCGCGGGCCGCGTCGAGCAGGTCCCCGAGGAGAGCGAGCGCGTCGTGCTCGCCGGTGCGCCCATCCTGACGCTCGCCGACGTGGGCGGCCTCGAGGTTGTCCTGGACATCCTTTCCGAGGATGCCGTCCGGGTCCGGCCCGGCAACGACGTCGTGCTCACCGGCTGGGGCGGAGAAGAGCCCCTGCACGGTACGGTCCGCACCGTGACCCTGGTGGGCTACACCAAGGTCTCTGCGCTCGGTGTGGAGGAGCAGCGTGTCGACGTCCTCGCCGACCTGAACGACCCGCCCGAGGTCCTCGGCACCGGGTATCGGGTCTCCGGCGAGATCGTCACCTGGCACGGCGAAGGGGTCGTGACGGTGCCGACCAGCGCGCTCTTCCGCTCCGGTGAGGCGTGGCAGGCGTTCGTCGTCGAGGACGGCAAGGCCCGACGCCGCGACGTCGAGATCGGTCGCCGCAACGAGGAGCGCGCCGAGATCGTCGGCGGCCTCGAGGACGGCGAAGTCGTCATCCTCTTTCCGCCAGAGGACGTGGACGACGGCGTGGACGTGCAGCCCGTGGACGGTGCCTGAAGAAGCTCCGGGCGTCCCAGACGACGGGCACGGCCCGCACCACGCAGATCAGGACGGTCAGCAGCACGACGGCGTCGGTCACGCCCGCGAACCAGACGGCAGCCCCGGCGGACATCAGGGCCCGTCCGCCCGCGGCGGCCTTCCCGATGGCCACGACGGCCCCGAGCAGCACGAACGCCGCGACCTTGGCCAACCCGTAGACGCTGCGCATCGCGCGTGACGCGACCAGGAAGCGCGACAGCGCCGAGCGCTGCATGGTCTTCTCGCCGAACGGGGTCCTCCCGTTGGAGAGCGCCACGCTGCGAATCGCGTCGACCACGAAGCTCCGTGACACGATCACCAGCGGGACCCAGATCGGCACCAGCCCGGCCACGGTGAAGTAGATCCAGAAGACGTGCTCGACGATGCGGTCCCCGGTGATGTCGAGCACGGCCCCGAGGTCCGACGCCACGCCGAGCCGGCGGGCGAGCCACCCGTCGAGCGCGTCCATGGCGATGGCGACGACCGTGAGCAGGAGCGCCCACGCCGGATACGGAAAGGGCAGGCTGAAGAGCCCCAGCACCACGAAGGCGAGGACGACGCGAAGCAGGATGACGAGGTCGGGCAGCCGGGCGCGTGCGAGCGTCTTCCGGGTCCCGTGTCCGATCTTGAGCATGGGTGTCGGCTCCGTTGGGGGTGTCGACTCCGTTTCTGGGGACGCGGCCGTGTGGGTGCCGCATCGCTCACTGCGAGCACCCGAAACCGAACACCGGTGGGGCCTTCGGGTCCCTCCGCCGAATGACGTAGATGCTTTGTAACGAAGTCCGGGCGTGCCGGCTGCCCCGCTTCCCTAGGTCCGCAACGCCACGGCGGGCGGAATCGCGGCCGCCCGCCTCGACGGGATCGTGGTCGCGAGCGCCGCGACGACGAGGAAGATGGCCGAGCCCACCACGAGCGTGACCCCGTCGTACGGGCTCACGCCGAAGAGGAGCGACGCCACGACCCGGCCGAGCGCCACGGCGCCCACGAGCCCGAGCACCACCCCGACGAGGGCGAGCTTCATGCCTTCGCCCAGGACCATGCCGGCCACGGTTCCCGAGTCGGCGCCCAGCGCCTGGCGTACCCCGATCTCGCCGGTGCGCTGGCTGACCGTGTACGCCGTCACGCCGTAGACGCCGACCGCTCCCAGGAAGAGCGCGACCAGTGCGGCGATCACGAGCAGCGTCATGGTGAAGGACGTGCGGCTC
>JASFUR010000345.1:0-4104 GCA_050050215.1 Gemmatimonadota bacterium | reverse complement strand
TCCGGCGTCAGGTCGTACGTCCAAGCGAGAACGACCGCGAACGGGAAGCCCAGCACCACGATTCCCGTCACGATCCGTCCGACGTCCTCGACGAGCCCGAGGGTCGGGAGCAGATACCACACGGCTTCCAGCACGGCGAACCCGACGGCCAGATAGGTCATCACGGTGCGCGTGACGCGGCGGCGGCGGAGTCGCTGCCAGACCCCCGGCTCCTCCCGATCGGCAGTCGGCATCTCGCTCAGCTCAGTCAACGACCTTCCAGCGGGTCCCGGACGGCCCGTCCTCCAGGACGACCCCCTTCTCGGAGAGCTCGTCACGGATGGAGTCGGCCCGGGCCCAGTCCCGGTCTGCACGGGCCTCGTTCCGCTCGGCGATCAGGCCCTCGACCCACTCGGACAGATCCTCGTCGACGGCGCGCGAAGCCCGAGCGACCTCGAGCAACCCGAGCACCCGGTCCATGTCGCCGAGAGCCTCCAGCACCGCGTCGCGGTCGGAGGGGAGAACCGACGGCTGAGCGTCGAGCGCGCCGTTCACCCGGGCGACCATCGTGTATAGCGCTCCCAGCGCGTCCGCCGTATTGAGATCGTTGTCCATCGCCGCCCGGAAGGCCTCCGTGGCCTCGGAGGCGAGCGCGGCGAGCGGCGACGTCTCGGCTTCCTCGGCGACCTCGGTGTGCGTGAGCCGGGACTCGAAGTCGACGAGTCGCTGGACCGCGTTGCGCGAAGCATCGAGCCCGGCGCGCGTGAAGTTCAGGTCGCCGCGGTAGTGCGCCGAGATGAGCTGATGGCGAATCGAGGCGGGCGCATAGCCCTCCTCGAGCAGCTGCCGCACGGTGATGAAGTTGCCCAGAGACTTGGACATCTTCTTGCCCTCGACCTGCAGGTGCTTGGCGTGAAGCCAGTAGCGAACGAATTGCTTGCCTGTCGCCGCCTCGGACTGGGCGATCTCGTTCTCGTGGTGCGGGAAGATCAGGTCTTCGCCGCCCAGGTGCATGTCGAGCGTGTCCCCGAGCTCGGTCAGGCTCATGACCGAGCACTCCAGATGCCAGCCCGGCCGACCCCGTCCCCACGGCGAGTCCCACGCGGCCTGTGCCTTCTCGTCCGACTCGCTCGCGGCCTTCCAGAGAGCGAAGTCCCGCGCGTCCTCCTTCTCGTACTCGTCCTGTGCGACACGAGCACCCGACTTCAGCGAGGACGTGTCGATGCCCTTGAGGCGCCCGTATTTCTCGAAGCTCTCGACCGAGAAGTAGACCGCGCCGTCGTCGGCCCGGTAGGCGTGGCCCGAATCGACCAGTCGGCCGACGAACTCGATCATGGTCCCGATGTACTCGGTCGCCCTCGGATAGCGGTCTGCCGGGCGGATACCGAGCGTCTCGGAGTCGGCGAAGAAGGCCTCTCCGAACGGACGCGTGAAATCCGCCACGCTCATCGCGGCCGACACGGCGCCGGCGATCGTCTTGTCGTCGACGTCGGTCAGGTTCATCACGAACCGCACCTCGTACCCGCTCGCCTCCAGGTACCGGTGCACCGTGTCGAAGAAGAGGAACGTCCGGAAGTTCCCGATGTGCGCGTGCGAATAGATCGTCGGGCCGCACCCGTATACGCGGACCTTGCCCTCCTCCAGCGGAACGAAGGGGCCCACCGAGCGTGTCTGCGTGTTGTAGACGTTGAGGGTCATCGAGTCGGGCCCTTTCGGATCGTCGAACGGCCGGTCAGCTGGAACGTGCCCCGGCCGCGCTGATCTCGTCGAGTATGGAGCGGAGCGCGGCGACCGGATCGTCGGCCTTCGTGATCGGACGGCCGATGACCAGGTAGCTCGCCCCGGACTGCACGGCGTGGGCGGGCGTAGCTACCCGCTTCTGATCGTGCCGATCCGCCCCGGCAGGTCGGATGCCGGGCACGACCAGGAGGAAGCCGTCGCCCATGTGCGCACGCACTCGGGGCGCCTCCGACGCGGCGGCGACGACACCGTCGGCTCCCGCGCCCCGGGAGAGCTCCGCGAGGCGCAGAACCTCCTCGGGCACCGACTGGACGGGCCGGCCCCACAGAGCACCCAGATCGTCCGCGGCCATCGATGTGAGAACGGTCACCGCGAGGAGCCGGGTCCTTTCCCCGAGGCCCTCCCGGGCGGCCGCGACCATCTCCGGGCCGCCCGAAGCATGCACCGTGAGGAGATCCACACCGAGCTCGGCCACCGCGCGAGCCGCACGGTTCACCGTATTGGGGATGTCGTGGAGCTTGAGATCGAGGAAGACGCGCTTTCGACGCTCGATGAGCTTCGACACGATCGCGGGGCCGAGCCAGGTATAGAGCTCCAGCCCGACCTTGTAGAAGTCCGCGTGGTCGCCCAACGCGTCGACGATGCCCAACGCCTCGCTCTCCGAAGCCGTGTCGAGGGCGACGATGACCCCGGACGAGCGACTCACGCCTCGACCCCGGGCAGGAGGTCGTCCCAGGACGCGACTCCGTGGCGACGCCCCCATCCCTCGAGTCCCGTCGCAATCTTCTGGCCTGCCCGCGGGGCGGCGAAGGATGCCGTGCCTACCTGCACGAGTGACGCCCCCGCCCTGGCATAGGCGACCGCATCGACGGGCGCGAAGACCCCCCCGACCCCGATGAGCGGAAGCGTCGTGTGGGCTCGCGCCTCGGCGACGGCACGCAAGCCGATCGGGCGAACGGCGGGGCCGCTCACGCCCCCTGGGCCGGCTCCGAGCTCGGCTACGCCATCCGGCTTCAGGAGGAGCCCCGGCACCGTGTTGACCAGGGTCAGCCCGTCCACACCCGCATCTTCCGCGCGCTCGACCGTGGTCGCGAGCCGTGCGTCGTTGGGCGCGAGCTTGGCGATGAGCGGGCGCTGCGTGCGGGCGCGGCAACCCGACAGGATCTCGGAAACCGCGTCGGGATCCAGGGCGAACGGATCCCCCCCGCGCTTGGCGTCGTTCGGGCAGGAGAGGTTCACCTCGAACCCCAGGAATCCGTCTGTGTCATCGAGGCCCTCGACGAGCTTGAAGTAGTCTTCCACGGTGTGTCCAGCCAGGCTGACGAGGACCTGGGCGTGCTTCACGTTCGCGGCGATCCAGGGGAGCTTGTCCCGCCGTGCCCCGTCCAGGCCCGGGTTGGCGAGTCCGACCGAGTTGAGCATGCCGCCCCCGAACTCGGCGACGCGGGGCGAGGCGTTTCCGGCACGCGGCTCGACGGTGACCGACTTGGTCACGAACCCGCCCAGCCGGTCCACGTCGATCACGTCCTTGAGCTCCAGGCCGAAGCCACACGTTCCGGCGGCCAACAGGACGGGGTTCTGGAACCGGACCCCGAAGAGCTCGGTGGACAGCCTCACCTTGACGCGATCTCACGCAGCCGTTCCTGCAATTCCTCCTCCAGAGCCTCCAGACCCGCGGTCGAGCCACCCCGCGCGGCCTGAACGTAAGGGCTGTCCCCGTGGGCCTCCAGGCGTCCCCGCATCCAGGTCCGATCCTCCTCGTCGGACGATACGCTCAGCGCCGCGAGGAGCGCCTTGGACGCCCAGGGGTCCGTCGGGTCGGTGTCGGCGTAGGCGAGGTAGAGGCCGCGGGCCAGCGTCGGCGCTCCGAGTCGGTTGCGGGCGACTTCGGCCGCAGCGAACCAGCCCAGTGGATCGTCCAGTCCGATGGACGAGTAGCGATCCAGGTCGTCGACGGCGTCGACGAGCTCGGCCGCCCGAGGGTCGTCCGCCACCGGAAGCAGGATCGGCACGACGGCCTGGGCGTCGCTCAGGTCTCTCGCGCGTCCGAGCTGCCAGTCGGCGAGCAAGAGGCGCGCCTCCGTCACCGACTCGCCTCGCCCTCTGGCGACGCGCCACGCTTCCTCCTCGGCCTGCTCGGTCTCGCCGGCCTGGAGCAACAACCCGGCGTGTTCGAGCTGAAGCGTGCTGCGGTCCATGCGGTCCCATGGAGACGAGTCGACGTCATCCAGCAATGCCGCGGCCGTCGCAGGACCCCACCGTGTCGCGGCCGCGGACACGAGCGCCGCGATCGTGTCGTGCCTCTCGCCGGCGCGGGGGTCGACCAGCAACTCGTCCACCGCGGACTCGGCACGGTCGAAGGCTCGGTAGTGGACGCCCCACCGC
>JASFUR010000344.1:0-4131 GCA_050050215.1 Gemmatimonadota bacterium | reverse complement strand
TGGAGGCCGTGAGCGCTGCCTTCCCGAGCCTGGCGGACGGCGTGCCCTTCCGGGAGGCTCTTCGCGACGGCACGCCGGGCCCGGGTCATGGGGTGGTGGAGCCGCGACCCGACGTCTTCGATCCGCGCAGGAACGCCTCCCTCGTCGTGTCGGCGAGCCGACTGGAGGCGCTCGGAGCATGTCCTTTGCGCTATCTGCAGAGCGTGGTGCTCGGCTTGCGGCCACCCGACGATCCGGAGCTCGATCCCGATCGCTGGCTCGATCCTCTCCGCCGCGGGTCGCTGCTCCACGCCGTCTTCGAGGGTACGCTGCGCGGCGCGAGAGCGCGGGGCCTGCAGCCGGAGGACGATGCATTCGAGGCGCTCGCGCTGGAGGTTCTTTCCGAGGAGCTTCGACGGATGCGGGACGAGGTGCCGGTCCCTGGGGACGGTACGCTGCGGCGGGAGACCGTCTCGCTGGAGAACGACACTCGCTCGTTCGTGCGCATGGTTCGCAGCACGGGCGCCGAGTGGGAAGAGCTGGAGCTCAAGTTCGGGCTCGGGGAAGACGAGCCCGTCCTCATTTCCGCGAGGGGGGGCGAGGTGCGCCTCCGCGGCGCCGTCGATCGGGTGGACAGGGACCTCGGGGGCGTCCACGTCATCGACTACAAGACGGGAGTCGCCTGGGACTTCGCGGGCACGGGCGCATTCAACGGAGGACGGCGGCTGCAGCATGCCCTCTACGCGTTGGTGGTCGAGGACCGTCTCGGCGGCGACGTAACCACTGGAGAGTACCACTTCCCCACCGTCCGCGGCCAGCACCGGAGGCTGGTCTTCAACCGGCTCGAGCAGGCCGGGATCGGCGAGCTCCTCGGCCTGATGTTGGACGGCGTGGCTGCAGGCAGCTTCGTACCCACGGACAGCGCCGACGACTGCCGGTTCTGCGACTACACCTCGGTGTGCCGGGTGCGCGAGGCAGGCTTCGGAACCATCCACTCGCCTTTGGCCGCCTGGTCCGAGGAGCACCTGAACACCGGGCTGTGGCCGGCCTTCGCGAGCCTCAAGCGGGCGCGGACCTTCGAGGACTGAGCCGACGTGGTCGGAGTCGGCCACGAAGGACGCTCAGCGGCAGAGGCCCCTCGCGTGTCCCATATTGTCGTATAGCCGCAACCTGGTTACTTGTCCTGCCCAGCCCCCGAAAAGCTGGAAGACGATCCCCCATAGGAGGTGTTTTGTGAAGCGTATAGTGTCCTCGCTAGCCGTAGTTCTCATGGCCCTGGGTACCTTGGCCGCATCCGCCGAAGCTCAAACGCAGCGGTTCGTCCGCTACGAGCAGGCGGGCAGCGTCTCCTGGGGTGAGCTCGTCGGGGAGACCGTCTATCAGCTTTCCGGAGCCCCCTACGAGGGTGGGAGCCGCACGGGTGCCAGCGTGCCGGTGTCCAACGTCACGCTGAAGGCACCGGTCGACCCCAAGCAGATCTTCATGACGGCCTTCAACTTCCGCAGCCACATCCAGGGCGATCCCGCGGAGTACCCGGGCATCTTCCTGGTCCCTCCGACGTCGATCATCGGCTCCGGCGAGAACATCGTGAAGCCGGCCGACTCCCGTATGCTGCACTACGAGGCCGAGGCCGTCGCGGTCATCGGGCGCGAGGCGGTCAACGTCCCGCTCGAAGAGGCGGGCGACTACATCTTCGGCGTGTCCGCCGGTGACGACGTGAGCGAGCGCATCTGGCAGGCGCAGGACATCCAGTGGTCACGTGCCAAGGGCAGCCGGACGTTCAACGCGGTGGGTCCCTACCTCGTGACCGGCCTCGACCCCGCGAACCTCGAGATCGAGGGTCGCCTGAACGGCGAGCGCGTCCAGGGTGAGAACACGTCGGATCTGATCTTCAGCCTGGCGTACATGGTGCACTACATCTCGCAGTACTTCACGCTGCTGCCGGGCGACCTGGTGTGGACCGGCACGATGGGCTCGACTCGCGCGATGAACCCGGGTGACGTCTACGAGGTCGAGGTCTCCGGTGTCGGTATCCTGCGTAACGAGGTCGTGCAGGGCATGTAGCTTCTGCGGCCTTCCACAATCCAGGATGATGGAGGACCGGCCCCGATGTTCGACCGGGAGGCGCCCACGAGGCGCCTCCCGGTTTTACTTTTCGCCAGGACACGACCCCCTGTCGGGCGTCGATCGGCCACACCGACCGAGCGGTGTGGCCGGCGAACGCCCCGGAGATCCAGTCTCTGACCGCGTGAGCCATCCCGACGTCGTAGCGCTGCCGTTGCCCGACGCCCGAGCCCGGGAGTCGATTGCGCACGACCTGCACGTCAATCTTCTGGTGGAGGCGGGCGCGGGCTCCGGCAAGACGACCGAGCTCGTGAATCGGATGCTGGCCCTCCTCGAGACGGGCGAGGCGGAGATCGACCGGATCGCGGCCGTCACGTTCACGAGGAAGGCGGCGGGCGAGCTCCGGGAGCGGTTCCAGGCGCGAATCGAGGAGCGGCTCGTGGAGCTGCGAGGCGCCCCCGCTGAGGACCCGTTGCCTGCCGAGCGTCTCGCCCGGGCGCTCGACGACATCGATCGGGCGTTCATCGGGACGATCCACGCCTTCTGCGCCCGGCTCCTGCGAGAGCGGCCCCTCGAGGTGGGGCTCGACCCTGCCTTCGAGGAGATGGCGGTCGAGGAGCGTCTCGTGATTCGTCGTCGCTTCTGGCACGGCTATCTCGAGCGCCTGGCCCGCGACAGCGACTCGTTGCTGGAGGAGTTGTCCGAGGCGGGGCTCAGACCCCTGGGGCTCTATGGGCTCTTCGAGGCGGTCGTGGAGAATCCGGACGTCGTGTTCGAGGCCGAGGAGGCCGAGCCGCCTCCCGCGGCCGAGGTGTCCAGCGTTCGAAGCGAGCTCGAGGCCATCGTCGACCACGGGTGGGAGCTGATGCCGGAGCGGGAGCCCGAGAGGGGGTGGGACTCCCTCCAGAAGAAGATCCGGCGCGCCCACTTCTCGAGGGAGATCACCGGCTGGAACGAGCCCGCCGACCTCTTCGAAGGAATCGAGGCCCTCTGCAAGCCGGGCAAGAAGGGGCACTCGATCACCCAGAATCGCTGGAAGGACAAGGAGTTGGCCAAGGCTCTGCGGGATCGTGCGGACGCCTTCGGGGTCGGCGACACGCCCGCGCGGCGACTGTTGGCTCGTTGGTACGCGCATCGCTACGCCCTGGCCGTCCGGCTGGCCGATCACGCGGCTCGGGAGTTCGCTGAGCACCGGCTCCGCATGGGACAGCTCGACTTCCAGGACCTGCTCCTGCTCACCGCGAGGCTGCTCCGGGAGAACGCCCGGGTGCGCCGCGATCTCGGTCGGAGATACCGGCGGCTCCTCGTGGACGAGTTCCAGGACACGGACCCTCTCCAGGCCGAGATCGTGCTCCTGTTGGCCAGCGAGCCCGAGGACCTCGACGAGGGCGGGCGCGGCACTTCGACCGAAGGCACGGGCCGTGACGACTCCGGTGCCGTTCCGGTCGAGGCCCCCGACGACGAAGACGCGGCCGACGGCGACGCGGGGGTCGCCGGCCCCGAGTGGCTACGTGCCGTGCCGCGTCCCGGCGCGCTCTTCGTGGTCGGCGATCCCAAGCAGAGCATCTATCGCTTCCGCAGAGCGGACATCCAGCTGTACGGCATCGTGAAGGAACGCTTCCGGGACTTCGGGGAGGTCGTGGAGCTGACGGCCAACTTCCGCTCGAGGCCGCCCATCGGCGATCTCGTGAACGAGGTCTTCCGGGATCCGGCCTTCTTCCCGTCGGAGGCGACGCCCGAACAGGCCGCCTTCGAGCCGCTCAACACGCGACCACCCGAGCGACCCGTCTGTCGCGAGGGCGTCTTCGTCTACCATCTCGAACCCGAGCAGGCCAACCGCGACTCGGCCGCCAAGGACGACGCGGCCCGGCTGTCCGCCTGGATCCGCGAGCGAATCGATTCCGGAGACCGTGGGCCAGGCGACTTCATGATCCTCACACGCAATCGGCACAGGCTCGCCACGTACGCGAGGGCGCTGGAGGCTCACAGCATCCCGGTTCAGGTGACGGGCGCGGGCATCGGGGCCGAGGAGGAGCTCCAGGAGCTGCAGGTGCTCCTGGCGTGCTTGATCGACCCGGGTGATCCGGT
>JASFUR010000343.1:0-4146 GCA_050050215.1 Gemmatimonadota bacterium | reverse complement strand
ACAACTTCCACGGTCGGACGACGACCATCGTCGGTTTCTCCTCCGAGGAGCAGTACAAGGACGGCTTCGGGCCGTTCACCCCGGGCTTCAAGCTGATTCCCTACGGCGACGCGGACGCGCTCGAGGCTGCGATCAACGAGAACACCGTCGGCTTCCTGTTCGAGCCCCTGCAGGGCGAAGGCGGGGTCGTCGTGCCGCCGGAGGGGTTCATCGAGCGGGCGCGGGAGCTCTGCACCCAGCACGGGGTGGCCCTCATGGCCGACGAGATCCAGACGGGCCTCGGTCGCACGGGTCGACTCTTCTGCTGCGACTGGGAGTCCGTGCGTCCCGATGTTCTCATCGTCGGGAAGGCGCTCGGCGGCGGCCTTTATCCGGTGTCGGCCGCGATCGCCGACGAGGAGTTCATGGAGGTCTTCCACCCCGGAGACCACGGTTCGACCTTCGGCGGCAATCCACTGGGCGCCGCGATCGGTCGTGCTTCGCTACGGGTCACGCTAGAGGAGAAGCTTCCCCAGCGGTCCGACGAGCTCGGCACCTGGTTCATGGAGCAGCTGCGGGAAATCGACTCGCCGCACGTGGAAGAGGTCCGCGGCAAGGGCCTCATGATCGGCGTGGTGATCAAGGAGAGCAGTGGAGTCGCGCGCCCGTTCTGCGAGGCGCTGCACGAGAGGGGCGTGCTCGCGAAGGAGACGCACCATCAGGTGATCCGCTTCGCGCCCCCGCTCACGATCACCCAGGAGGAGCTCGAGTTCGCCCTGGAGCACGCGCGGGACGTCCTCACGGCGTAGCTACGTCGTCACCACTCGATCGAGCCTTCCTTGGAGGTATCGACCTCCTTGCCCGAAGCCCCCTCGAACAGCACCTGCTCGATCTGCTCGTAGAGGAAGTTCCTGGCGGCCTTGTCGCGAGGGTCGAGGCCGTAGTGGTTGATGAGCAGCGTCTGGTGCTGGAGCCATTCCTGCCAGCATGCCGCGCAGACCTCGGCGTGGATCCGCTCTCCGAGCTCGTTCCGGAAGGGGGCTCTCGGGAGGGGTGCGGAGTCCTTGTCACAGCGCCGGCAATGGATCGTTTCTTCGCTCATCGGTCGCGCTCGGCTCGATCGGAGTGGGAGGGTGAGGGCTGCCGAGTACCCGCCCGTGGGGGCTCGGATCCCCACGCGCAGACTCGGCCTTTCCCCTCGGTCACGATCGTGGCCTTCACCGTAGACGCTCCGAAGGGGCCTGATTAGCTTTTGGCCCGTTTCCACTCCATGGGTCACAGCCAGAGGCACGCATGGCGTTGACGAAGAAGCAGCTCAGCTATCTGGAGAAGCGCCTCCTCGACGAGCGCGAGCGCGCTCTGAAGGCTCTCGGCCTCTTCGACGAGCTGACCAAGGCCGATCGCGAGTCCGGCGATACGGACCTGTCCGCCTACACGGATCACATGGCGGATCAGGGGACCGAGGCGATGGAGCGGGAGAAGGCGGCACTCTTCGCCACGAAGGAGGGTCGTTACCTCTATCGGCTCGAAGGGGCCCTTCGGCGCCTGTACGCCGACCCGAAGAACTTCGGCGTCTGCCACACCTGCGGCTCGGACGTGGGCTTCGACCGGCTCGACGCGTTACCACACGCGCGCTACTGCATCGACTGCAAGAAGAAGGAAGAGTCGGTGGCCTGAGCGCCCGAGCCGGAAGCGGCGCTCATCCCGAGCGGCGGATCGTCTCCAGCAGCTCGTCTCCGATCACGTCCACTCTCCATTCGCGCATACCGTCGACAGCGAGAAGCTGCTCCCGGTCGGCAGGGGCCGCGAGAGCCACCTCCAGCAAGACCGCGTTGGCGAGAAGCGTTCCGCGAGGCAGGCCGACCTCCGCAGCCTTTCGGTTGCGCACGTCCTTCAGCCGGTCGGCGAGCTCTTCGATCTCCGGTGACGGTCGGCCGCGGCCCGTCCGTGGGGTCCTGGGGTAGGGGCGGAGCTCGGACTCGGGCAGCCGCCCGATCTCGTCGAGGCGGCGGAGGAGCTCGTCGCCCTCCTCCTTGGCGAGCCTCGACGGGAACCCCTTGATCCGGGTGAGGTCCCCGACGTGCTTCGGCCGTTCCATCACGGCCTCCACGAGCGGTCCGTTGGCGACGACCCGAAAGATCGCCCGGTCCTTGCGGCGGGCGATCTCGTCTCGCCATTCGAGGGCCACACGGAGCGCAGCCACGGCCCGGGTCGGGAGCTTCCGCGCCCCCTTCACCCGGACCACCGGGTCTTCCGGCTCGGCCGGCTCGGACTCGACCACACCGGCCGCGAGCTCCAGGGCCCGGCACTCCTCCTCGGCCCACGACGTACGCCCTGCCTCTTCGAGCTCTCCGGTGAGGATGTCGGCGAGCCGCATCAGATAGCGGGTATCGTTGGCCGCGTATTCGAGCATCGCGTCGTCGAGCGGACGCTCGGCCCAGTCGGCTCGCTGGTACTTCTTCGAGAGCTTCACTCCGAGCCGGGACTCCAGGAGCGCCTGGAGCCCGATCGACTCCTCAGCGAGGAGCTGCGCGGCGATCTGCGTGTCGAAGAGGCCACGCAGCTCGATGCCGAGATCGCGGCTGAGGAGCCGGAGATCGAAGTCGGCTCCATGCATGACGATCTCGACGTCCGGGTCCTCGAGCGGACCGCTCAGAAGCTCCGTCGGATCGAAGGCGATCGGATCGATGATGTACGTCGCCCGCTCGGTCGTCAGCTGGATCAGACACAGCCGATCCGAGTAACGGTGGAAGCCCGCGGCTTCGCAGTCGAGGGCGAACCGATCGGTGGAGGCGAGATCGCTCTGCAGTTCGCCGGCGGAATCGGCGGATCCTATATGGACGTAGGACATATGGAGGGGTTGGAGGCTCGCGTGCCCTCGCCGCGGTCGCGGCGCCGAATAGAAGTCTAACCGAGCGGGAAACGCCACCCCTCCGGTGTTGCCGAGCCCTGCCGCCTCGGCGACAATTCGGTTCCCGACGGGCCGCGGGAACGTCGTTCATTTCTCCGGGTGTGTGGCATGCTGCGAACCAAGGTCGTATGCACCCTGGGCCCGGCTACGTCCTCACCCGAGAGAATCCGCGCCTTGGTCCGCGGCGGCATGGATCTCGCGCGCGTCAACATGTCCCACGGGGCACACGAAGACCACGTCGGGGCCATCGAGGCGGTCCGTGCCGCCGCCGACGACGAGGGGCGTCCCGTCGCGATACTCGCGGACCTCGCGGGGCCCAAGATCCGGGTCGGCGAGCTCCCGGACAGCCTCGATCTGGAGGTCGGAGCCACGGTCATCGTGGCGCCAGAAGAAACCGCCGGTCCCGACGAGATCCCGACGACCTATCCGGAGCTGGCCGAAGACATCCGAGTGGGAGACACCGTCCTGATGGACGACGGCCTGCTCGAGCTCACGTGCGTCGGAGTCGACGGGGACCGTACCCGTCTCCAGGTCGTCAGGGGCGGGGAGCTGACGAGCAGGAAGGGCATCAACCTGCCGGCCGTCGCCGTACGTACGCCGTCGCTCACGGAGAAGGACCTCGAGGATCTGGACTTCGCTCTCGGCCAGGACGTCGAATACGTCGGCCTTTCGTTCGTGCGAAGCCCGTCGGACGTGACCGACCTGAAGCGCCGTATCGCCGACAAAGCCCTGGTCGTGGCCAAGATCGAGAAGGTCCAGGCGCTGCGCATGGTCGAGGAGGTGCTGGCCGAGACCGACGCGGTGATGGTCGCGCGGGGCGACCTGGGGGTGGAGCTACCGTTCGAGCGGGTCCCCCTGGCCCAGAAGCGCATCATCCAGCTCGCCAACTACTACGGGCGGCCGGTGATCACGGCGACGCAGATGCTCGAATCGATGATCGAGCACGCGAGACCGACCCGCGCCGAGGCGTCGGACGTGGCGAACGCCATGCTCGACGGGACGGATGCCGTCATGCTGTCGGGTGAGACCGCGGTCGGCGACTTCCCGCTGGAGGCCCTCAACGCGATCGTGCGCATCGCGACGGAGATCGAGCGCAGTGGGTTCCTGGAGCGCGGGCCGCGCTATCTGACCCGGCCCGGACCGAAGTCCCGCCGTGGCGCCTCTCCCAGGGAGCACGCGGTCGCGTCGGCCACCGTCGAGGCGGCCAAGCAGGTGGGAGCCCCGGCGATCATCGTGATCACGCGCTCGGGCTTCTC